>DAOUWY010000029.1 GCA_030666885.1 Methanosarcinales archaeon | reverse complement strand
TGGTATCTGTATCCCTCACCGAATGGTACCAGTGGTACTATCTCACCACCAGGCAGGTCATCGTAAGGATTGTACCAATCAGGTGGTACAGTGGGTTCAGGTCTGTCAATAACCTCAATTTTTTCAGGTAACTGGATATTTTCCCACATATGGCCGACTACCCCATCCATGAGCATAATCACTGGACTGCGATATTTTTCAGCCAGATTAAAAGCATGGATTGTGAGGGTATAACATTCCAGCACTGATTGGGGTGATAATACTATGATGGGGTGGGGGCCGTGGGTACCCCAGCGGCTCTGCATCACATCACCCTGGCTGGGCCTGGTGGGCATACCGGTACTTGGCCCGCCCCTCATTACGTTTACTAATACGCAGGGAATCTCTGCCATTGATGCGTAACCCAGGTTCTCCTGCATTAGCGAGAATCCAGGGCCACTGGTAGCGGTCATGGATTTAACTCCGGATAGTGAGGCACCGATAATGGCACCCATGCTGGATATTTCATCCTCCATTTGTATGAAAATACCTCCTATCTTTGGCAGTTCGACTGAGAGGAATTCGGCGATCTCTGTGCTGGGTGTAATGGGGTATCCTGCAAAGAACCTCATCCCCGCCGCTAGTGCCCCCATTGCACAGGCTTCATTACCATGAAGTACTATATCCTTATATTTTTTCATGTTCAGCCTCCTTTACGTTGGGAATTTTTTTCACTGTAATTGCATAGTCGGGACAGTGGATATCACACAGGCCGCACATAAT
Source organism: Methanosarcinales archaeon (assembly GCA_030666885.1). Lineage (GTDB taxonomy): Archaea > Halobacteriota > Methanosarcinia > Methanosarcinales > Methanocomedenaceae > Methanocomedens_A. Next base: position 11,676 of record DAOUWY010000029.1, on the reverse strand, counting down.
ACAGTCCTTGGGCCTGGCTGCATAAGGATATCCGTTAGTGCCACTTTCCAGTACATTTTTAGGACAGATGGCAATGCAGATACCACATTTTTTGCACCATCTTGAAAAGATATGTATGGGGTCGTCATTTTTCTGTTTCATCCTGATAAACTTCCATCTTTATTCGGATATGAATTTAAACAATGTGTCAGTGTTTGGAAAATATAAATAATATTCGATAAGATTGATCTATCCCAATGATGAATATACTGGATAAAGAAAAAAGAATGAATAGAATAGACAATTAAGTTGCCCTTTTTTTCAGTACAACAAAAAAAAAGAATTTACTCCGGTTTGGAATAAAAAAAGACCCCGACTCCCCAAGGGGCCTCAATTTTTATTTAAAATAGAATGATAGACCTGAAATACCAGGTAATTTAACTATCAGTCGATTTTATGAACCTTAATATGCCATATGATATGCCAGTTTTTGCTTTTGCATCAGGTCCATTTTTTTATATACGGCATCATACAATGCCATGATCTGGTTCGTATCGGTGGGGTCATTAAGCTCATGGGCCGCTTGTTTGAATATCTTCCATAGATCTTCAGGGTGGGAATTTATATTCTCAACGGTTTTTTGTGCTATTGGTTCTATATTCTCCTGGATTACTGGTATGTTGGCCTCCAGGTTCTCATCGAATGCTTCCTTGTATAGTTCAAACGCTTTATGGTTTGTCTGTTCCCATGTTCTTACATGAGTTGGCAATTCATTTTCTGCTGGCATACTTAATCACTCTCCATATTTATTAATAATCTATTTTTTTGTAATACCTAGTATTACAATTATATCTATTCGTGTTACTAATATATATGATTTGCGCTATATCTTCTATACTATCTTTTCCCGGCGCATGAGCATGTCTGAGTTTGAACTGGTGAGGCAGATTAATGATTGAAGCAAATTACGGCAAGAGGAGGAACCTATCGGTCATTTGGGAGTTTAGTAAAATAAACGGCTTTTCGTTATCGTCCCCACACATTCAGGGGTACCGGATAGTTACAAAAAAAAGTATATGGGAAGCCTTTCACAACTCCCCCATCCATACAGCCTTAGAATTCGTAATCCTTAAGACCTGGTGCCTGTTTCGGTCCTTTTTGTTCCTTGGTGGCTGCAATTATATCATCGATGCGCAGTATCATGCTGGCAGCCTCTGATGCCGAATCAATTGCCTGCAATTTAACCTTCAGGGGCTCAACAACACCTGCAGCTTTCATATCCTCTATTTCATTAGCAAACACATTAAGTCCTGCATACTTATCGCCTGCCTCGTGCCTGCTCTTAAGTTCCACAAGTTTGTCGATATGATCAAGGCCGCTGGTCTCTGCTAAGGTTGTGGGTATCACCTCAATAGCCTCAGCAAACTTATTCACAGCCAGCTGTTCCCTGCCCTTCAGTGAAGCAGCATATTCCCTCAGGCGCAGTGCCAGTTCGATCTCAGGCGAACCGCCGCCTGCAACTACACGCCCGTCCTCAAGTACAACACGCACTACCATGAGGGCATCGTGCATGGCCCTGGCAAGGTTGTCTACCACCTGCTCAGTACCGCCTCTCAGGATTATGGATATGATCTTCTTGTCAGGGCAGTCACGGATAAAGATCATCTCGCCATTGCCTACCATTACCTCTTCCACAACACCGGCAGTGCCCAGGTGGTCAAGGGTCAGTTCATCAAGATTAGTAATTACACGACCGTTGGTACACTCAGCCAGTTTTTTCAGTTCCTTGAAATTCACCCTGTGGATCACAAAAATACCAGCCTTGGCAAGATAATGGCGTGCAAGTTCATCCACACCTTTCTTGCAAAACACAGCGTTCGCACCGCTGTTTATCACTTTATCCACAACTTCCTTGATCATTTGTTCTTCACGATCAATAAAAGCCCGCCGCTCGGTCACACCACTAAGGGTTATTTCACTCTTGAATTCAATCGACCTTACCTCAATTGGTGTTGCAAGGATGGCAATCCTGGCATCAACAACTCGTTTGGGCATGCTCTGGTGAGTTCTTGTCCTGTCGATGATCATGCCCTCCACCAGCTCGGTGTCATCCATTTCACCCTCTACCCTGCGCTCTATCTGGATATCCTTAATGTTCGCGGTATCCTTACCATCCACTCCTGTCTTAATAATGGATTTGACTGCCCTGACAACCAGTGGTGCCAGTACACCTTTGGAAGATTCAGCACCTTTACCTGTAAGGGCAGTGCCAGCGATATTGATCAGGGTATCTTCATCATCCCCTGAGATATCAGATGCAAGTCCTTCAAGTATCTCATGTGATTTAATTGCAGCCAAAGTATATCCCGCAGTAATGGTGGTGCTGTGCACATTCATATCAAGCAGTTCTTCCGCTTTTGACAGCAGTTCCCCTGTCAATATGGCGGCTGATGTAGTACCATCACCCACTTCGTCGTCCTGTGTCCTGGCCACTTCCACCACCATCTTGGCCGCCGGGTGTTTAATGTCCATCTCATCCAGGATGGTAGCTCCGTCATTGGTGATGGTTACCTGACCTGCCGAGTTAACCAGCATCTTGTCCATGCCTTTAGGTCCCAAAGTTGTCCGTACAGCTGATGCGACCACCTTGGCAGCCATGATATTGCCCTTTTGTGCTTCGCTGCCCGTAGTCCTCTGTGTTCCCTGTCTAAGTATCGTAGTTGGCTGACCGCCTAACTGTGCTGCCATTGATATTCTCCTTAAATATTTTATTGAAATATTCTACTTATAATTATAAACCAAGTATCGAAATTCGATTTTTGTATGTTTGAACTTCTATATCTAGATTGTGGTACGTTCTATCTCCACACTATATATCTGTTCAGGGTTATCCTTGTGTATCTTCCAGAATACATCATCTCCCCATTCACCAGCTAACGCAAGGGTCTTGCGGGGAATTGTCTTCGGTCCAAGGACCGCACCCGGACGCTCGGGGTCATCAATATAGTCGGTTTCCATCATGAACCTGTCCCCCTGTAAAAGTGATTCCTTGATCATGCCCTTACCAGCAAGCACCCCCGGCCATAAGCCGCACCTGGCAAATTCGTCCACCATAGGGGGTGAAAAGTGCTTGATTACCTTCCCTGGAGTAAGCCCGGATTTGCTTGCCATATCAGCGATCTCCCTGATATTTTCCAGTGTTGCACTTTCAGTATGCAACTGCAGTGGACAGCCCGCATCCCTGGCCAGTTCCATGGCATACATAAGTATTTCATTCGAAGCTTCCCACAATGCCGGTTCCACTTCATAGTGGGGACGCCCGGATTTCATACCCACTGCCTGTCCCTCTTCCACATACCTTGCCGCCAGTTCCAGGCCGGATTTCATAAGTTCGACAGTCCTGTCAAGTCCCACCCTGCCATACATCTTTGTAATAGCGGCAGGATGTACCCCCAGTACGGGAAAGGCAGTTACACCAACCTTTTTCACTTCTCCTGCCATGTGTACGGTCTCATCGAACACTTTGTGGTAATCGTCAGGATGTTGTACTGTCACACCTATGGTCCAGGAAGGTTTTGAAACTAAAAAAATATGTGAGCCACCAGCACGCTGGAACGCTTTAGCGGCTTTTACACCCAGACACCTGTGGTCAAGGTGCATATGGTGATCAGTAATGGGAAATAACGTTTCAGTATTCAAAGCAGTCCCAGGCCGTCCAGTTCTTCAACTATTTTATCAACTGCCGCATCTGCATCGACTGGTTTTTTACCGCCTGTGACCACAAGCTTGCCAGAACCGAACAGCAGCATTACCACTTTTGGTTTTGCGATCCTGTAGACCAGTCCGGGGAACTGTTCGGGTTCATATTCTATATTCTCAAGTCCTAACCCGATGGCTATGGCATTCAGGTTCAGCACAGCACCCAGGTCTGCCGATGCCACAATATTCTGGACTATGATCTCAGGATTGTCAATGACCTCTACACCCATACTCTTCAGTTCGGAAAAAACCTTTTTCAGGCCGTTGTGCACGTCATCTATACTTTTGGCACCAGTACATACGATTTTGCCACTTCCGAATATCAGGGCTGCTGTTTTTGGTTCTTTTGTTCTGTAAACTACACCCGGAAAACGTTCTTTATTGTAATCCGCACCATCCAGTTGCAGTGTGATCTTTGGAAGGTCGAGAGTTGTACCGATAGCGGTCGAAGCAACAACATTCTCTATTTTAATAGTTTTTTTAGGATCATAAATTTCGGCCATTATTATCACTACAGTGTTAAGGGTATTCAAACCTTTATATAGTTTAAGTAAAACTGCATGTGGTTTGACTTTTCTATAATGGGGGGCAGGGGTTGTTACAATAATATTCGATTGCTCCAAACCCTTTGAGTGAGATGTTACTTTAGCTACTTTCCTTCAATTGATGTTATTCTGGTTTTATCAATCCATCCTGCGTGATCGAATAATTTATAATAATAAATATAAAGTCATCATCATTATGATAATAATGATACATTTAAATACTATTAAACTAATGTTAAGGTAACAGGGAAAAATCGTGTAGGAACGATTATTGCTTCCTACATAAGTTGCAGTTTAAATTTTCCCCATCAGTCTAAAAAAAGAAAAGGAGAATATAAAATGAGTAAAAATATGAATAAATTGGTACTGCTATCAGCGCTTATGATAGCAATTATCGGTACCTTTGGAACTGTATCGGCTGAAGAAACCGTCGATTTGATCGCTGGTGGTAATCAAGTCATTGGTAATGTTACTGTCACTAATGACACAACGAATATCTATGTTACATATACGACTATCGATGGCTGGTTGTTGAATGAAACGCATCTGCAAGTCGCAGAAGAAATAGCTGATATTCCCCAGACAAAGAAGGGAAATCCAAAAGTAGGCAAATTTGATAATTCCAACATTCACGATCCATGTGTGACACAAGTGGAATATACTATACTAAATGACTATACAACAGGTGATGTGGTAATTATTGCTGCTCATGCAGCAGTAGACGGACCAACCACATATGAATCCGCATGGGGCAACGGCACCGAGTTCGCCGAGGACAGGAACTGGGCAATGTACTTCACATATACAATTGCTTAGCATTACCTGACGAAGCAAGATTTATCTTACTAATTCAAGATTGGTTTGATATTTCTGCTTCCCCAATTTTCTTTTTTAAAGACCAGCTTTTTAAATTTGTCTATTGACCCGCTAATACATTGATGCCCTTTTTAACATTCACGATCTATACCTTTCATCGATCAACATTTGAACCTGCAAACCCACATCAATATCAAGAGAAATCCAGATCATAATTAAATTAAGGATCATACTTATTGATCAGCATATCGAATATTTCCTGTAGCTCATTGCATCCATCCGGTTGGTATCCAGCACATCCACCAGCAGCTTCAGATCACCATCCAAAGGCGGACACTTCTTTGCAGGAGGTATCACCTTTACATCCTGTTTAACGAACACGGCTCCGCCTCGCATGTTGGCGCACATGTACCCAGAACTCTTCCCTGTTATGATGAGGGTGCCAGAGCGCATATCAGCAGCAGCAAACTCGCCTGCACTACCCTGCACAACCACAGTGCCACCCGATAGCAGTGTGCCGGTGTTCATACCCGCATCTCCTTCTATAATAATAGTGCCCTTTTGCATCAGTATGCCAGTGCTCAGGCTCACGTCGCCTTCCACTATGATCCTTGCATCACGCTCACACCGTGCACCTATCGTGTCCCTAACCACTCCGTCGGCCAGCACAAGGCACGGCACATCCTTCTCATTTCCCTCCCTAAATGAATTTCCGGTGTCACTGAACTCATCGCCCCCCATTCCGTTGTGTAGAATATCTGTAATGGACCTGAAACACCTGTAGCCCTTTCTTCCAGAGGCTACCTCTACCACATTTCCCATTGGCTGTGCCACGCTGCCTAACACGTATATACTGCCCGAGACCATGCTGATACCCATACGGGTGCCCGCATCCCCGTCCACAAATATGCTGCCTGTGTCCAGGGCCCGCCCGCTGCCCCAGAAATATTTCAGGTCAACACCCAGGCTGGAACCCAGCCTGCTGCCGGCATCTCCATTTATCCGGACATCTTTGCCCGATGTCAGATGTTCGACCAGGTCCCTGTAAGTAAAATGTCTACCTGCCTGCCCATCCACGGGTTTGTCAGGGTCAAGCTCCGAACCCTTATGCTGCCAATAAAAATTATATGTAAAGTCACAAAGGCAATCTATCTGTGTTGAAATATCCAGTGTCAGCAGGTCTGTCATACAAACCTGATTATCCGGGTTTACTTAACTATTTATCTAAATCTTTTTATCGTGCAATAACATCCAGTATTCCATGAAATTGTGGGCATTTAGGGTACCCTGCACGATGGCAGAGGATATTCGAAGGTTGCTGCTCCGGGCCGGGCATATTCATCCAGAAGCGCAGATACGCCGGGATGGTGAACACATCCTCATACCCGTGACTGGAAAGCCGGAGCCGGACGAACTGGCAGTACTGCCTGGTGCTGATGAAAATATTTCCTTCATTGAAGCAGAATTTGAACCCAAACGTAAAAAGCCGTCACTTGAAGATGTATTGGGATTCACGCCCGGCTTTGACGTGATCGGAGATATTGCCATGATTGATGCTGATGACCCTGATGCAGCACGTATTGCAAAGGCTTTAATGGAGTACAGGAAAAGCATTAATGTGGTGCTGGGGGCACTGAGCCCGGTAGAAGGCGAGTTCAGGACCAGGCAGTGGGTGGTACTGGCGGGCGAACACAGGACCAATACCATGCATAAGGAACACGGCTGCCGCTATAATGTGGACCTTGCCGGTGCCTATTTCTCAGCCAGGCTTGGAACAGAGCGTAAAAGGGTGGCTGATATGGTGAAGCCGGGGCAGTATGTGGTGGACCTGTTCGCAGGCGTGGGCCCGTTCAGTATCTTGATAGGAAAGAGCGTACCAGGGGCCAGTGTGGTGGCAGTGGACAAGAACCCGGAGGCTGTCAAGCTCCTGCGTGAGAATATTCGCCTCAACCGGCTCGATAACGTAACGGCAGTGGAAGATGATGCAAGACATGCGGCAGGGAATTTGAAGCATTTGGCAGACCACGTTATTATGAACCTGCCCCAGTCTGCCAGGGAATTTCTGGATTGCGGTATACTGGCGGCAAAGGCTGGAGGTGTGGTGCATTTTTATGATATCACGCATGAAGATGACCTTTACGCGACCTCATGGGAACTTATACAGGAAGCTGCAGCGCGTGTTGGGGGAAATGTAAAATGTGTGGGAAAATGGATTGTGAGGTCGTATGCTCCCTATCAATATAATGTGTGTATTGAGTTTCGGGTGATTAGAGATTAGAATTTCCAGTTTGAGATTTCATTTTTGAATCATTAAAAGTCAGATTTGTTTAGCCCGGTTTTTATTTATGAGTCACATGGGGGGCAGTATGCACCAAGGCGCTGGTATAAGCACCGGAGTGGGGCCGGGTGAATGCAGGATCGGCATTGTGTCGGTATATGAGGCACGCATCGCAAAGATCGCTAAGTCAATGTTTCTTCAATTTCACGTACTTCGTGATGAAGCATTTAATAATTAATATATTTTAATAGACATGGCGGCCACCGGCAGCACCAACCAACACCTTATGCAGCCGCACGCATGAGAGCACCCGCGCGCCGTCTGTCGCGATGTTTGGCTGAAGCGGGTGCACAACTACTCGATTGCAATAGGAGAGCATAGGGAGCGGCGAGTGTATGCAGCGAGAGTTGGCTGAACCAAAATGGAGTGAGGAAAGCGAGATATTTAGACGATTTTACGGTGTCATTAGGGTGTGCATCCATCAGCAGGCGTTACATACCGGACACTCCGATTGTGCATAAACAAGCGCGGACTTTTTGGGATGGTGGTGGAAATTTTATGGTGAATGTTCATTCTTTTGATAAACAGCACTCCTCCTCCAAGAGCAATTGATAATGACTAAAGTATTATGAGAAAAATACATTCAATTTTTGATTTTCATTATCGATTTCGAAATCACTTTGTGCAATAATTTGCCTGATACTTTCATCAATCGTAGATTAATTTTCGCCGAATTCTTACCCTACCAGGCATAATTACCGTGAATGACTGCAGAAATTCTGCCAGATGATCTTCGATAGCAGCGGTGATAATCTCTGCTTTGGTTGTGGTTGATAACCCGGCAAGGCGAACGAGAATAATGCCAGGTGCAACTTTATCCTGACGAAATACCAGTTCACCGAAATCCTTGTCTGCTGTTAACAGTATCGCCTCTTCCTGATTAACCAGATTTAAAACATCTTGATCAGAAATCCCTGGTTCCATTTCAGCAACGCATAACACAGTATGCCCATCGTGCCTGAGACGATCTACAATCTGTCGATCTATACACTCATCAGCAAGGAACTTCACTTTTCTGCCTCATGATGGGGTAGATTACATCTGCCCGCAATGCATCTGATGCAAATGATAATGCAGCACGGATCTTTTCTTCTGTAAGGCGTGGGTGTGCTTCGATGATCTGTTCAATGCTCTCGCCAGCAGCAAGTTTTTCCAGGATTAATTCCACTGTAATACGCGTACCTGCAATTACAGGCTTGCCCATCATGATTGCCGGGTCGGATTGGATTAGATGTCTTTGCATTATGTATACCTCATTTTATACATTGGAATGCAGTGATATATCTGTTTTGGATATTTGAATGGCAGCGGAGGCTAAATGAATGGAGGCTGGATTTCTGAATAAATTAACCGCAGAAGGACGAAGATACACGCAGATTAAGGTAAACACAGATTTTAATTCAGATTACTCGATATGGAGGAAGTATAATCAAATTTAATAGGAATATTTGTTTTCGTCGGTGCTTATCTGTTGTTTAATAAATTATATAAGTTATATATTTTAACACTCATGACAAAAAATCCCACTTACCCCACTCTACGAGGCCGCCGCACGCATGACAGAGCACCCGCGCGCCGTCTATCGCGATGTTTGACTGGGGCGCGCTGCTTCCCGATCACAGGGAGAGAGGGGAGGAGCAGTGGGCGTGTGCAGCATCCGAGTTGCGCCTTTGTAGGGCGCACCGAAGTATCATTGCGCCCAGCCGCTTCGTACAACTCCACGTAGCCAGATGCACTCTGCTATATGAAGTAGCGGTCGTTTGTTGCAATTGCCTGCCCCCTCACAAACAATAATCCTCGTCATCGAACATGATACAATATGCATCCTTTTCACTTATGCAACGGGTCGGACATATTCCACAAATACTGAGTTGTTCATCCCACACTTTTGAAATTGTATTAAGCATTTTATTAACCAATCCATCATTAAAAGTTGGAAAATACAATTCAACCATTTCATATGAAATGTACACAGTGTCGATTTTACCCGCTAGTTTCTGGAGGACAATATCCTTCATCTTCTTTGCGATATAGATTGAAAACTCAGCAATGGCTTTGTCATCGATTTTATATTTTTTTAGTTGCCTTCCATGATTTTTCTTAATTGCATCGAAGAAACCAACAGATATCTCAAAACAGAACCAGTTCAGTTTTGTTTTCTCATGTTCACTCGAATAAAATGATGTTGGTTTTATCACGCTGTATTCGAATTCTTCTTCAGTTTTCAGTGTTATCACCATCTTTTATTAAGTGTCTGATCTAAAATATTATTTTCACCGTTTTATATGTTAGCGACGTCACAACAGTGAACTGGTAAAGCGTATAGTGGAATATGAATTTACGTCCATGACAGCTTCATAAGAGCTAAATATAATCCTTTTAATCTGGCTGTTATGAAAATAACATACTTTGGGCATTCTGCTTTTCTGATCGAAGACCTGCTAACAGACCCGTTTTTAAGTGGAAATCCCAAGTGCGGGACAACACCCGATGAGGTCAGTTGTAACATCATCTGCCTTACTCATGACCATGATGATCATCTGGGAGATGCCTTTGAGATAGGAAAACGCAATAATGCAGTGATTGTAGCCATTCATGAAATTGCAAAATATGCTGATTCAAAAGGGTTAAGAACAGAAGGGATGAATATCGGCGGCACAATAATTGTTGGTGACTGGCATATCAAGATGGTGGAGGCACTGCATTCCTCAAATATGGGTCATCCGGCAGGATTCATCCTGAAGCACAGAGAGTTCAACAAGACCATATACCATGCCGGGGATACGGGGCTGTTCAGTGATATGAGATTGATAGGTGATGAGGGGATTGATATTGCCATGCTGCCTATCGGGGACAGGTACACTATGGGAATCAAGGATGCACTGCGGGCGGTTGACCTGATTAGGCCCGAACTTGTGATTCCCATGCATTATGGGTCATTTCCTGCGATAGCAGTGGATCCCTTGGATTTCAAGCAGGATTGCCGGGTCGATGTTGAGATTTTCAAACCGGGTGAGGAGAAGAATCTATAACTCATCTCTAAGGTGCAAAAATGGAAAAACGCCCGGACCGGGATTCGAACCCGGGTCGGAGGCTCGACAGGCCTTCATGATAGTCCCCTACACTATCCGGACGCTGTGAAATCCGTGTATTAACACGATGTTTCGGGTACTTCTGAATGCGATTCATTACATTTAAGCCTTACGTTAGACCAGGCCTTGGGACAAAATTACTCAATCTGCAGTCCCATAATTTCGCAGTCTTCTTCAGTCAGCTCAACCACACGGACATAATACTCGGCAGAAAATCGCTCTAAGAAATCTATAATCCGCTTTTTATCCTTATCTTGAATGACAAATACCCCACGTATGAGCTTACGATATGGGATATCATCCAGTATACCACGTTTACGGTAAACGTATTTCCCATGATGTGTGCTTGTTTTCGAGACTTTTTATTATCTTATGATTGAATTAGGAACTAGCCAGAATAACTCATTCAATGCATAAATATTTCAATTGTTGAGATTCAATCTCCTGTAAGAATCAATAATTCAGAATAAAAAGTATGACATTTGTGATTTTTTAGAGTGTTGCCACTATGGCATTTTGTACAAGAAAATATAATACATCATCCGTATTTGATTTTAGCCCGATCTATAGGAGAAAACCCCCTCCATTCACCATTATTAAAACAATTTTTATTTAAAAACGTAAATATATTATTACAGAAGTTATACAAACCGTCATTAATTTTAAAAGATCTAGCTTGAGTGAAAATATCAGATATTAAAGAGAATAATCGCTCCATTACATTATTAGTTTCTGGTGTGAATCCTTTCTTTAGTAATTTTTCATTTTGTGAATAGACTTTTTTGATGTAAGAAATTACCTTCTCAGATGCTTTCGATAACTCTATAATTGAGGCTATTTCTAAAATTTTCTGGTAGTATATCGTCGATTCAATAACGGTTTTAGCAACTATCAGACCCTGTGCAAGTCCATATAATTTTAATTCATCAAACGGAATTTTATTAATATATTTAAATTCATTAAGATATTTCTCAGTGACATTTTGCAATTGATGAAAAACACAGAATGAATGCGAAACATTTGGAAAAATCCTTTCTATGGATCCAATAATTGCATCATCTTCATCAGAAACAATTTTTAAAATATCTCCCTCAGGTAGGCTATTCTTAATTCTGTTCATTAATGGTACTAATTCGATAAAACTTGG
>DAOUWY010000095.1 GCA_030666885.1 Methanosarcinales archaeon | reverse complement strand
TTAGTATGACAATAACTACCTGTAGCGCGCCCGGTAAGATCTATTTCTTTGGCGAACATGCAGTGGTATATGGTGAGAAGGCCATTGCCTGTGCAGTGGACCTGCGAACACGGGTGAGTGTACAGCCATCCGGTGAGCATACCATCAGTTCAAGTCTGGGTACAACAGGCCTTGATACTGTAAGACACCCCTATGTTACCCAGTGTATAAGGGAAATGGAACAATACATTAACGGTTGCGTAAGGATCGAAATTACATCCGACCTGCCAGTGGGTTCCGGACTTGGTTCCTCGGCTGCGGTGACAATTGCAACACTGTATGCATTATCTGTTCAATTCGATACTGGCCATACCCTTGATGAGATCGCAGCCATCGGGCATGCCATTGAAGGCAAGGTACAGGGTGCGGCAAGTCCCACCGATACCTTTGTGTCTACAATGGGCGGCGCGCTGACCATACCTGGCAGGAAAAGGTTGTCACTACCCGGGTGTCCAATTGTCATAGGTTATACCGGCAGTTTTTCATCTACAAGGGAACTGGTGGCAAATGTCCGGTCGCTCAAAGAGGATTACCCTGTAGCAATTGACCATATCATCAGTACAATTGGCAGCCTTTCCGGTTACGGTGAAGTATTGATCGAAAACAGGGATTACGCTGCACTGGGAAGTCTTATGGATATAAACCACGGTCTGCTCGATGCACTGGGTGTAGGTTCACTGGAACTCTCGAACCTTGTCTGGGCTGCCCGCGGGGCCGGCGCATGGGGTGCCAAGACCACGGGTGCGGGAGGAGGGGGCTGTATGGTCGCTATTACTGACAATCCTGAAAAGGTGGCGGATGCAATTAGTTCTGCAGACGGGGAAGCCATTACCACAAGTCCTACTCACGAAGGGGTGAAGGTTGAATGAAAGACCTGACAGACCGGACCGACCTGACCGTACTGAAGATCGGCGGCAGTATTATTACTGAAAGATCGAGCCAGACCCCGAAGGCCCTGCCTGGTGAGATCAATCGCATTGCAGGTGAGATTGCAGGCATGGCTGTGGAAGGTGCAAATAAAGGCAACCTGATAGTGGTTCACGGTGCAGGTTCTTTCGGGCATCCTCTTGCAAGGGAATACCGCCTCACTGAACAATTCGATATGGAAGGTGTCATTGAGACACACCGTAGTGTCAGGAAATTGAACAACATGGTTGTTGATGCCCTGAACCGGGCTGGAATGCCTGCAGTTCCTGTGCATCCTTTCGGTAGTTTCCTGCTGGATAACGGACGTATCAGTGAAATGTTCGGTGCACATGTCAGTGTAATGCTGGAAAGGGGTATGGTCCCTGTACTTCATGGTGACGTGGTCATGGATGCAACAAAAGGTGCGGGCATCTTAAGCGGTGACCAGGTGGTCCCGTATATTGCACAAAAGCTGGGTGCCGGAAGCATAGGTATCGCCAGCGTGACAGATGGGGTACTGGATGGCAAAGGACACACAGTACCTGTAATAACACCTGCATCATTTGATAAAGTAAAAGTCCATATTGGCGGGTCTTCACATACCGATGTTACCGGAGGCATGCTTGGAAAAGTTACAGAACTGCTTGACCTGGCTGACAGGTCCGGCATCAGCAGCCGGATATTCAATGCATCGATGCCAGGGAATGTTCGTGCATTCCTGGATGGTGCGACACCAGGTACACTTATACAAAAAGATAACTGAGTTCATAACAATAATAATAATTATCAGGATAATAATAATAAGGGAAACATGAGTACTTCAAACAGGAAGATCGAACATCTTGAATTATGTGCCAACAAAAATGTGGAAGCAAACAGGGATGAGCATAATTTCAGGCGCACAGGGTTCGAGGAAATAACACTTGTACATAATGCATTGCCAGGGATCAACAGGCAGGAGATAGATACTTCTGTTGAGTTTTTGGGTCACATGTTAGCATTTCCCTTATTGATCGCTTCCATGACAGGGGGCCATCCCGATACTACAAAGGTGAATGAAGCACTGGCACTTGCCGCACAGGAGATGGGGATAGGCATCGGTGTAGGCAGCCAGAGGGCTGCCATCGAAGACCCTACCCAGGAAGAAACGTTCAGGATAGTAAGGGACGCCGCCCCCGATGCTTTTGTTTACGGAAATATTGGCCTGCCCCAGCTTAACGAATACGGGATCGAGGGGGTCAGGCAGGCTGTTGAAATGATAGATGCCGATGCCATGGCCATACACCTGAACTTCCTGCAGGAAGCCGTCCAGCCAGAAGGTGATACAGATGCAAAAGGCGGGCTTGGACTTATCAAACAGGTTTGTGACGAACTTACGATACCTGTAATAGCCAGGGAGACGGGAGCAGGTATCAGCCGCGAGGTAGCACAACAGTTGTGCGATGCCGGTGTGTCTGCCATAGATGTCGGGGGCATGGGCGGTACAACCTGGGCTGGTGTGGAGGTCTACAGGGCCAGGCAGCAGGACGATACAAAAAGCGAAGAACTTGGTAACCTGTTCCGGAATTGGGGCATACCTACGGCCATCAGTGTGATAGAGAGTAACATTTCAGTGCCGGTTATTGCAACCGGAGGGATACGCACAGGAATAGATATGGCGAAATCCCTGGCAATAGGTGCCAGTGTGTGCGCTGCAGCACTGCCGTTTGTGGTTCCGGCATTAAATGGACCGGAAGATGTGAAGGCCGGGCTTGGTGTCTTCCTGGAAGAATTGAAGACTGCCATGTTCCTGACCGGCAATGCTACCATTGGGGAGCTTATGCAATCCAGGGTAGTAATAACAGGAAAAACTAATGAGTATTTAAATGAACGCGGGTTTGATACTACCCGGTTTGCGTGTAGATAGATGAAAAAAACAGTTGTAGAATATATGAATATTTAGATGGAGAATTTTTAATGACAGATATAGGAATCATAGCTGTAGGTGGCTATAATGAAATGGGTCGCAATATGACAGCAATAAGAGTGGGTAATGAGATAATTGTAATGGATATGGGACTTCGGCTTGACATGGTACAGATACATGAAGATGTCGAGATCGACAGGAAAAGTTCCGGGGACCTTATTAAAATGGGCGTAATCCCTAATGACATGGTTATGAAACAGGTTGACGGGAATGTAAAGGCAATAGTTTGTACACATGGTCATCTTGACCATATAGGTGCCCTGCCAAAACTGGCTCACAGGTACGATGCCCCCATCATTTCGACACCATATACATCAGAGCTTATTAAACAACAGTTAAAGAATGAAAAGAAATACCAGATTAAGAATAAAGTAGAACCTCTCAAAACAGGAAAGATACACAAAGTGAGCCCTAATATTTCAATTGAATTGATACGGGTACAGCATAGTATCATCGATGCTTCTTTTGCGGCCATACATACACCTGACGGAATCATACTGTATGCTAATGATTTTAAGCTTGACAGAACGCCTGTTATAGGCGAAAAACCTGACTTTGACCGGCTGCGCCAGATCGGGAAAGAAGGAGTTATTGCCATGCTAACCGAAAGTACTAACTCGGGCATGTCTGGTAAAACACCTTCTGAAAAAATAGCTGCTGATATGGTTTCTGATGTGATGCTGGGTACTGAAGAGGCAGAATCCGGGGTAATCGTTACCACGTTCTCTTCCCATATTGCCAGGATCAAATCCATAATTGAAGCGGCTGTGCAGATGGACCGCATACCTGTATTAATGGGCCGTTCTATGGAGAAGTATGTTGGTACTGCCGAAAAAATGGGATTTTTAAAATTCCCTGATAACCTGGAGATGTACGGGCAACGTCATTCCATTGATAAGGCCTTGAAACGAATTAATAAGGAAGGGAAGGAAAAGTACCTGCCAATAGTTACCGGACACCAGGGCGAACCGGGTGCCATATTAACAAGGATATCTCATGACACTACGGATTATAAGATCGAAAAAGGTGATAAGGTGATCTTCTCTGCAAATGTCATACCAAATCCAATGACCCGGGCGAACCGGTATTCACTTGAGACAAAACTGAAGATGAAGGGTGCCCGGATATATGATAATGTCCATGTTTCAGGCCATGCACACAGGGAAGACCACTGGGAACTGCTAAGGATGATAAATCCGGAGCACGTGATACCAGCACATGGAAACATTATGATGCATAGTAATTATCTGGAAATGGCAGAGGAAGCAGGATACGTTTTTGGTGAGAATACCCACCTTATGCGTAACGGCGAAGAGATACTTATCGAATAAATAGATTAATGATGTAAATGAGGTACTTTCATGGATTTGATCAATGAGATTGATAAACGAGGAAAACGGGTAAATGGTTCTATCCACAACCTGATGCCAATCGGACGTCCGGATGAACTCTATCGTGCGATGCGTTACCTCTTTGATGCCGGTGGAAAACGACTACGTCCCGCAACCCTGATACTTGCGACAGAAGCTGTAGGCGGGAATCCGGACAGCGTAATTCCGGCTGCAACTGCTGTTGAACTGGTCCACAACTTCACATTGATTCATGACGATATCATGGACCAGGATGAATTAAGAAGGGGACTGCCGTCAGTCCATGTTAAGTGGGGCTTATCCGGTGCCATACTTGCAGGTGATACGTTGTATTCCAAGGCATTCCATATCCTCAGCCAGTGTAAAACAGACCCTGCCCACATGGTCGAGTGCCTTACAGTGATGTCCATGACATGTATAGAGATTTGCGAAGGACAGTGGATGGATATTAGTTTCGAGAAGAGGAAACATGTTCCTGAAGAGGAATATATGGAGATGGTGGAGAAAAAGACTGCCGTACTCTATGCAGCATCTGCAAAACTGGGTGCAATCCTGGGTGGCAGCACCCAGGAAGAAGCTGATGCACTCTGGGATTTCGGACGCCTGGCCGGTGTGGGTTTCCAGATATTTGATGATGTGCTTGACCTGGTCACACCTGAGGATGTACTGGGTAAGATGAGGGGGAGCGACCTAAGGGAAGGTAAACAGACCCTGATTGCTATTCATGCCAGGGAAAATAATGTGGAACTGGATGTGTTCGGTAGGAGAAACGCCACCAAGGCAGAGATTGAACATGCACTGAATACACTTGAGGATTCTGGTTCTGTTGACTATGCCAATACAACTGCCAGAAAATATGTGGCTGAGGGTAAGGCAAAACTGGACATTCTGCCAGACACTGAAGCTAAGGATATACTGCTGGCTTTGGCGGATTATATGATCGAGCGAAAATTTTAACATTTCCAATAACTAAATATTACAATTACTGAATATCCCAATAATTAAATTCTGTTTCAAGTACTATGACCGAACAATGCGAAGCATGCAAAGGCACAGGATATATTAATACCTCAGAGCAGGAATGTCCTGACTGCAAGGGATCAGGCAAACCTAAGAGTCTTGACCTTACCAAAATGACAGAAAATGACCTGGGAAGCCTGCTGGAAGGCGGGGGTAAATGCCAGAAGTGCGGCGGCTCCGGCACCATTACAGTGAAGCAGAAATGCGAGGTCTGCGGCGGCAGGGGTGAGATGGTCAACTGCCGGATATGCCACCAGCCCCTGGATGCTGATACACAAGGTGATATATGTGCCTCCTGCGCCACTAAACCACTGGTACATAAACTGAGTGCTGCCTGCGATACTTCTGACCTGGCGATCGGCATGACCTATGAGGGTGTGGTTGACAGCCTGGCCAATTTCGGTGCCTTCGTGAACCTTAACCCGCGTACCCGCGGGCTGGCACACGAGAAGCACCTGACACGGACCCCTGAAGTGGGGGAGACGATCTTTGTACAGGTGAAGAACATTGCATCCAACGGCAACATAGACCTTGTGCCTGTGACACTCCGGGAATACCAGTTGGTCCAGGTTGAAAAGGATATACCCCGCACCCAGGTATCCGGGCTTCGCGATCATATCAGCAAACTGGTGCATATATCAGGTGAGGTCATCCAGATAAAGCAAACAGGCGGCCCGACAATATTTACGTTGGCTGACGAGACAGGGACAGTACCCTGCGCGGCCTTTGAGAAGGCGGGGCAGCGTTCATATCCTGAGATCGAATCGGATATGATTGCTAAGGTGGTTGGTGAGCTTAGTGTAAGGAACAGCGAACTGCAGATCGAGATAAGGGAAATACGGCAGATGTGGGGGGCAGAATCGGCTGCTATCAAAGACGAGATAGAGAATGCCCTGGATAAGCGCTCTGATCCCCATGAAATCGAGTTTCTGGTCGTAAGCCCGATACTTGAAGCGCTGCGGCCAAAGATGCGTCAGGTCGCCAAGGAGATACGCAGGGCTATTTTCCATTCACGACCTATAGTATTACGCCATCATGCAGATGCCGACGGCATTACTTCGGCTATTGCTGTCGAGAAAGCGGTGATACCTTTGATACAGGAAGTGGGCGGACCGGATGCGGGATATCATTTTTACAGGCGTTCGCCCAGTAAGGCACCGTTCTATGAGATGGTGGATATTACCAGGGACATTTCCTTTGCCACGGCTGATAATGAGAGGCACGGGCAGAAAATGCCGCTTGTGCTGTTGATGGATAACGGTTCCACAGAAGAGGATGTGCCAGCCATGCTGCAGGCTAAGGTGTACGGTATGGACATGGTGGTGGTGGACCATCATCATCCGGATGACGTGGTGGACCAGTACCTGCTGGCCCATGTGAACCCGGCCCATGCGGGCGGGGATTTTGGTATAACTACGGGCATGCTGGGTACTGAGATTGCCAGGATGATAAATCCTGGTGTGACTGAGGAAATCAAACACTTGCCTGGGGTTTCGGCTGTGGGCGACCGTTCGGAAGCGCCTGAGGCCACAAGGTATATTGAACTGGTGGCATCGCGCTACAGCCTGGATGACTTAAAGGATATGGCACTGGCACTGGATTATGAGGCGTTCTGGTTGCGGTTCAGTGAGGGAAAGGGTATTAACTATGATGTCCTGAACCTGGGTAATCTGAAGAGGCATAGGGAATTGGTGCCGCTGTTGGTGAAGCAGGCCAGTGAGGCCATCGAGAGGCAGCTTGAAGCTTCACTGCCGTCGGTCAAGACCCAGGAACTGCCAAGCGGGGCTCTGCTGCATGTGCTGGATGTGGAGAATTTTGCGCATAAGTTCACGTTCCCTCCGCCGGGTAAGACCAGCGGTGAGGTGCATGACCGGCTGTGCCACAAGTTTCCGGATAAGGCGATTGTGACACTGGG
>DAOUWY010000101.1 GCA_030666885.1 Methanosarcinales archaeon | reverse complement strand
GGGTCAATTTTCAATGGGAAAAGTGGGTCATTTTTGAATGGGAATTTTCAGGAGGAACCTATCGGTCATATGGGAGTTTAGTAAATATGACATCAAAAAAAATAAAAACTTGGTTAAACGGGATCAATGCCAAGCCGGGTACACGAAAAATCTACGAATCAGCAGTAAATGATTTTGCAGAATTTGTCGGGAAAACGCCGGATGAAATAATATCCTCATATTTACAAGACATTAAAGATGCCAAATTGATGCCGGAAAGACAGGTATTTGAAGATTTGCCGAATTTTTCAGGGGAATTAAAAGAAAAACGGCAACTTGCACCGAAAACAATTAATTTAAAGGTATCTGCTGTTAAAAGCTTTTTAAGACATTTTTATATTGATATCCCAAATATCAAGATAGCGAAACGTAAAGTTCTACCAGGAAATGCGAATAGATTTCTCACCCGTGAACAAATTTGTCATGTCCTTGAATACGCCGGTCAAATACGAAACAGGGCGATTGTTACGGTTATGGCAAGCAGTGGGATGGCATCCAATGAAATCCGAAATTTAAAAATCGGTCAAATTGAATTTGATGATAATCAGATCGGAACTGTGACACTACGACGTGAAAAAGCTGAGCATGATTACTTTACTTTCATCGGGCCAGAATCTACCGCAATTTTAAAAGAATATTGGGAACAAAGAGAAAGGAAGGGAAAAAGGCAATTAACTGATGATGATTTTGTATTTACTAAATCAAAAAAAGAACGTGAAAACGACAAAATGTCAGAAAGGGCGTTTCTTTTCTTGTTTTCTGATATGAATCTGCGAGCAGGATACCAGAAAGGGCAAAACAAAAAACAAGCAGAGATCAGAAGCCATGCACTCCGCAAATTCTTTTCCAGTGCATTAGAAAGTAATGGAATGTCACAAAAACGTGTAAACTGGCTTCTCGGGCACACACCAGACGTGACAGATAGCGCATATTTCTTTAAGAGTGTCGATGAACTGAAGAGGGACTACATAGACCACTTGCCTTTTCTCACCTTCCAGGATGAAATTGTTATAAGGTCACTGGACACGGAAGACGCAATAAGACTAAATGAACTTGAGAAGGAAAATAAAGAGATGAAGGAAAAAATGGAAAACATTGATACTATGATGGATCAAAAAATTGCAGAAATCTTGAAAGAACGTTTTGAAAAATGAATTTACTGGTCATTGATCTGAATGATTTATAGGTGAAGATGAAAGAGTGGGTAAAATACCGTTAGTATCGTTAGCAAGTGTCTGATGTGCTTGATTATTTACTAATGGTATTTTATTTGAGCCTTTTATACCGTTGGAAGTATCGTTATATAAAAACACAGACATCCCAGGGATTTTGAGCATATTTTTGATGTAAGTAGTGTAACTATATCAAACACGCTGTTTAAGTGCCGTGATGTCCATCCTGGTAAGCCGTATATATGCAAATGCTGTTTGGCGGGGTATTAAGTCCTTGTTGTGCTGACACATGCCCGGCAACGAACACCAAAAAACTATAATACCAAGAAGTTCAAAAAGAGTTTAGATGCCAGCTACAATGAAAAGCATATATGCAACAATATCTAATCACGTCCAGATGGTAGGATATAGGGAGATTGTAGAAGCTCACGGCAAAGCCAGGGGATTAGCAGGATTCGTTTTTAATGATGTGGATGGATCCGTCAAAGTTATGGCCAGTGGTCTGGAACCTGTTTTAAACGATTTTATTCATGACCTTAAAATAATCCGCCCGGGTACTGCAATAGAAACAACGGATATCAAAGAAGATATCAGATTACCGTCACCATTTGGCAGGATTGCCGTGGATGATGTTTTGGAGTACATGGCACGTTTTGATAAAGGCATTGGAATATTAACCGAACATACTGGACTGTTCCATGGCATTGATAATAAGCTTGAAGGCATTGATAATAAACTTGAAGGCATTGATAATAAGCTTGATGGGATGAGCGACACACTCAACAGCATTAATGAAAAACTTGATACCTTACCGGAAAGATTAGCCGAAGCAATGAAGAAATAGTTTTATCTGCGTTCCCTTATGGCTGGCAATCCCTGACCGTCCATTATCCAATCATATTCTTTATTCACATCTATACCCAGGGCGGTTATTATCTCCGGTGGTATTGTGATTCTATACTGATTTTTGAACTTCGATATTTTAACCATTTAATCTACTCCATAATTTAGGATAATATTTAGTATTGTTTTTAGGCTAAATATACCTTGTGGTGTGACTGATACGTAAAACAAAAATATGATTATGTAAGAAATATAACATGTAATATAATTTTCTAGTACTAAAAATTATTCCATATTTTATCCCGTCAAAAAAATGAAAAAATCAAACAGGATTAACAGGATTAACAGGCGTGTCGAGCTAAATTTATACTCGCCCGTTGTTGAAAATCCAACCTGATGAAAGGCTAGCCACCACTTTAAGGGTAGATGGAGAAGTATTCAATAAATCCGGGGATATTTTCAATGAATATTGCACCAGGGGTTTAAGTTTTACAGATTGTAGCGATGTCCTGCCCGCAGTTAGTTAATAGATCCTTGATATTTACATTAATCCATTATTAGAACCATCCTTAAATACCAACACTCATAAATAAGCCACCAATGTCAGAACCCATTACCGGGTCACAGGCCCTTGTGTTCGCCGCACTTGATTCAGGTATCTCCTTTGCAACCGGGGTTCCGGGCTATCCGATTACCGGCATAATGAAACTGCTGATCGGGTCAGGTGTGGATGCCCGCTGGTCCATTAACGAGAAGGTCGCACTGGAAGCTGCACTAGGCGCTTCGGCCACTGGCCGGCGTTCACTGGTCACAGTCAAGCATGTGGGGATGAACGTACTTGCCGACCCGCTCATCACTTCGGCTACCCACACCATAGGAGCCGGCCTGGTGATACTGACAGGTGACGACCCGGGCGTGAAGCAAAGCCAGAACGAACAGGATTCCCGGTATTACGGCTTGCTGGCAGAAGTGCCGGTTTTTGACCCGCCCGGCCCGGAGGCAGCATATAATTCGATGCGGCGCGCATTCCTGCTGTCTGAAAAGGTACGCACGCCTGTGATCATGCGCCTGACAAACAGGTTGAACAATATGGAGGGGGCAGTAAAGAGAACTCCTGCCGATACTGGTGATTTCCAGAAGTTTGACAGGGACATCTGGGCTTTTACAATGAAAGGAAAGCACCAGCGTTTCCATTGTGGATCATACCCGTTAATGGAAAATGAGAGTGCTGAGGCAAGTACACACAGGCTTTACCAGCGTGGCAAAAGCATTGGTATCATCTCCTCGGGTTATCCCTCAAGCCTGGTTGAAGAGATCGTTTCTACTGACAGGTTCCGGAATATTTCACACCTGGCATTGACCATGGTAAACCCGCTTCCAAGATCCATCATTGACAAGTTCGTTGAGCAACATTCAAGGATACTTGTTATCGAAGAGACCGAACCTGTTATTGAAGAGCAGATATACTGTAGTGGGGTGCTTGGCAAGCTCACCGGGCATACCGGATACGGCAGGATCGAATCCAGTGATATTATTCTGGCACTGGAAAACATTGACATGGACAAAGTTATCAGGACCTGCCAGCCCGAAACAAGAATAAGTAGAGGTTTAACGTCCACCACAGGTAGACTTTCCAAAAACATGTGTGAAGATTGTCCGTACCTGATACTGTATGAGGTACTTGGCAGCCTCGATGTACCTGTAGCCGGTGACCTTGGGTGTTCGGTAAGGACTGCACCCCCGCCCATGGAAGTAGTGGAAATAGCTTATTCCCTGGGTTCTTCCATTGCCGCAGCAACAGGATTTACCAAAAAAGGTATTGCACTGATAGGTGATTACGGACTTGTACACACAGGGCTGCAGGGACTTATTGAGGCTGTACAACATCATCAGAATGTTCTTGTAGTGGTACTCCAGAATAAAATTGCAGCCCTCACCGGCGGGCAGGCCGTGCCTGATATGACCGGTGTTGTACAGACCCTCGTACCTGATACCATAATACTGGATATCGGGAATACAGGAAAGGACGAACTGGTCACTATAATAAAAACAGAACTTGGGAAGGATGGTGTCTCTGTAATATTGGCCAGGGCAACGTGCGCAAAGTATTAAATTCCGTTATTATCTGGTTATTACCTGCTTATCATCCGGTATTTATCTGATAATTATCTGATTATTATACCGTCATCATTTGGCCATAATTTCCTGGATGAAATCATCAAGGCGTTTGCAGGGTATACCCCTCTTGGCATTGGTGCAGTCCTTTACCTTCTCAAGCAGGTCGCACAACTGGTCGTGGTTCAGGTCATAACCCATGGTTTGGATGATTCCCTTTAATGCCTTGGTGCCAGTATGCTTGCCAATGATCAGGCTTCGCTTTCCTCCCACAAGTTCAGGAGAGAACAGTTCATATGTACTGGGCTCTTCCAGGATTGCGGCCACATGGATACCGCTCTCATGGGCAAAAGCATGTTCACCCACCACTGCCTTGGTCTTTGCCATTTTTACACCGGAATATTCTGCCACCATTCTTGACAGCCGGGTTAAATCTGTGGTATTATACTGCTCAATACCGTACTGGACCATCAATGCCATAAGTAACTCTTCCAGTGAAGCATTACCTGCCCTTTCCCCCAGACCGTTGACAGTGGTATGGAGCTGTTTGGCTCCCGCTTCTGAAGCAGCGATGGTGTTGGCAGTAGCCATCCCTAAGTCGTTATGGCAGTGAATGCAGATATCGGCATTGATATGTTTCTTGATCTCACTGACAATATAATATGTTGTACTGGGATTCAATATCCCGACGGTGTCGGCTATGCTCAAATAGTCGGCATGCCGTTCTTCTGCCATCCTGAACACGTTTATAAGTGTATTGAGGTCTGTACGTGTTGCATCTTCAGCTGCGAACCGTACCGTCAGCCCGTGATCTTTGGCATATTCCAGGGCATCCATTGCGCATAGTGTAGCTTCGGCACAGGTTTTATGGTACTTATATTTCAAATGAAGGTCAGACGTGGCAATGAATATGCTTACGATATCCACATCGCACCCTATGGCAACATCAATATCCGGTATTACAGAACGAGACAGACAGCAGATCTTTGCATTAAGACCCATATTTGCAATTTCCTTTACTGTATCCCGCTCAACGTGGGATACTACAGGAAATCCTGCTTCTATTATTTCCACACCGATATTATCGAGTCCCTGAGCAATATTTTTCTTTTCATTCAGGGTAAAAGCTGTACCTGGTGTCTGTTCACCGTCTCTCAGGGTTACGTCGCATATCTCTATGTCACCTGGCTTTTTTCCAACAAGGTCGACCAGTTTGTTTCTGGAATACTGCATTTGTTTTCACCTGACTAGTAGGGGTATTTATTCGATCTCATGATAAGTAAGGTTTTCGACAATAAAATTGCAATTTGCAATTTGTAATCGATATGTTCAATACATATCTAAATAAAACTACCAATTATAACAAAAAACCTAAAACGATTAATTATAGGAGTAAAGGTATCCAATTTAAATCTAAGGATAATTTAACAATTATTAGACAGGATTTACAGGATCGACAGGATATACTGCAACGTCAATATCCTATAAATCCTGTAAATCCTGTCTAAATTCCATGCTTTTTGAAGTGGATACAAAAAATCTAAAACTATCAATTCTAACAGAAAACCGGAGTTAACGCCTTTGGCAACAATAAGTGAAAAGATATTTAGCAGGGCATCGAAATCTGATGCCCGTGCCGGTGATTTCGTGATTGCCGATGTGGACTGTGCCATGGCACACGACGGCACCAGTGTACTGGCAGTAAAGGCATTCAGGGAGATGGAAGTGCAGAAAGTCTGGGACCCGGCACGGATAGTGATCCCGTTTGACCATATTGTGCCTGCAAGTACTGATGTAGCTGCCAACCTGCAGCATGACATACGGCAGTGGGTACGGCAGCAGGACATCCCGAACATGTATGATGTAGGTGAAGGGATCTGCCACCAGGTATTACCTGAGCAGGGATTTGCCCTTCCCGGCAGGCTGATAGTGGGTGCCGATTCGCATTCATGTACCTACGGTGCCTTTGGCGCGTTCGGTACGGGTGTGGGTGCTACTGACATGGCTGAGATCTTTGCTTCTGGCAGACTGTGGTTCCGTGTTCCCGGGACCATGAGGGTCACGGTTGAAGGGAAACCAGCAGAGCGCGTATCTGCAAAGGACCTGACGCTTCATGTGATCAAGCATATTGGTGCTGACGGTGCGACCTACAAGGCCATGGAATATTATGGTACTGCTATTGACCAGATGAGCATTTCGGGCAGGATGACGCTGTGCAATATGGCTATTGAGATGGGGGGGAAGGCGGGGATCGTACCGCCGGATAAGAAAACCGAGGAGTTCCTTAAAGGGCGTGCAGTTGATGCCTATACTCCTGTATATGCCGATGAGGAGGCTGATTATATTGAAGAGGTCAACCTGGATATTGATGGCCTGGCTCCACAGGTAGCAAAACCCCACAGCGTTGATAATGTGTGTGATGTGGATGAAGTGGCAGGGATCAATGTGGACCAGGTCTTTATCGGTTCATGCACAAACGGCAGGCTGGAGGACCTGGAGGCTGCAGCCCGGATATTGAAGGGGAAAAAGGTGGCTGTCCGTACTGTGGTGATACCTGCTTCAAGGACTGTGCTGCTTGAGGGGATCGAGAAGGGATATATTTCAAGTATTATCGAGGCCGGAGCTACATTAGGACCACCGGGCTGCGGGCCGTGCCTGGGTGCCCACCTGGGTGTGCTGGCAGAGGGTGAGGTGTGTGTGTCCACGTCCAACCGTAACTTCAAAGGCAGGATGGGAAAGGGTGGACTGCTGTACCTGGCCTCTCCTGAAACTGCGGCTGCATCGGCTTTGAAAGGCGAGATTGCAGACCCCAGGCTGG
>DAOUWY010000375.1 GCA_030666885.1 Methanosarcinales archaeon | reverse complement strand
CAGCAATTCCCGCTCAGTCGTCTACCCTACACTATTAGTCTTACTTAGCTAACTTTTAGTCTTACGTTAGGCACGTAAAAAGTGAAAAATGGAAAGTGCGTAGATTTAAGGGTTGATATTGTAGCTGTTTATACGCAGGTACCGGCGAAAAGGAGATACTGATCAGTAGATGCCGGCAAAATCGGGTCCATTCCCGGAGTTAGGCTATTGTAACGCCCGGTCTCAATTACCCATCAAGATGGTGGGGGATCTTCAAGAATAACCGGGCAGTCTTTTTTAAATCCATAAAGCAATGCTATAAGGATATCCTTCATCGAGGCGAATTTAAATCCAAAAAATAAAGACCTTATCTTCTCCCAGAGACTTCTTTTACTTCCCAACTTCTTCCAAACGGATTGAAATAGCTGACAGGCAAGCTGCTGCGCCTGATCCACCAGAAACACAAGCACCATCAACATAGCGAAAACAACTGACAGATTCTCATTTCCATGTCCATAATTGTGCTCAAAATTGTATCCCTGATTTTTGAGCGTGTTAAATGTCTCATTCTCGATTTTCCAGCGTGCTCTGCCGCCGCGCATGATTTCAGAAGTATTTTCTTCGGTTATCGGTATATCCGTGACCCAGCTGAAATACAACGTTTTTTTGGGTGTAGTTTCCCAATATTCTAAAAAATTTACCAGTACGTCCGGATTAGACGCATTCAAAGGAGCTTGGTTAATAAAACGGAACTTACAGACAGTATCTTCCTCTTCATATTCAATTTCTGTCGTTAAACCCTTTTTCGCAGCAGACTCGACATAATCGAATAAAAAGGAATGATCGCCTTCCTTCACCCCCAGAATATAATGCAGATGGTGTTTTTCCAATTCATGGATATGTGGCGCATTTGAGCTTAATCCATCCTCCACTACAATGAGGCGTAAATGCGGATGATCCTTTCTTAATTTATCAAAAAAACGCTTGCTGGCATTGCGCTCGCAGTCATTCTTCGTTTCTCCGTCCTGTTTGATGATTGGCTCTGGTGCCAACGGTATCACTTCTTTGTAATCAGGGTGAACGATTGCCGCACCCAACATCTGATGATAATATGTAATTTCCCCGGTTTTTGAGTTCGTTTTCATAGAACAAGAGTTACAATGGATGGCATTTGAAGAGAAATGGCCTGTACCATCTACAGAAAGCAGATAACACCCGTTCATAAAGACCATTTTTTCCAAAGCCTTCCCTCTTTGGAGTTGACGAAAAACATCACTAAATATGGGCTCTATGTCGCCCGGATCCACCCCATCCAGGATCGTGCGCATCTGGGTATCACAAGGTATGGTATTTATATTATAGACCGTCTTCAAATTAGTATCTCCGGATCGTCGCTCTTCAAAGGCAAGTAAAGAAGGATCCTTGAGGGAAAACATGGCAAAAGCCGACATGAGTGCATCGGTTAGGGAGATCTTGGTGTTTTCTGCCCGATGATCTTTTATTTTCTCAAAACCAGAATGGACGAGGCTGAATAGCACGTCAACGTTCAGATGCTTCCGAAGTTTCACTCAAGATTGTACATATATGTTTATGAAAGTATAAAGAAACAACACTTCGGTTGCATGCGTTTACAGTCACAACCGGAACTGCTGGATCCCCTCAAAAACCTGTGCGCAT
>DAOUWY010000356.1 GCA_030666885.1 Methanosarcinales archaeon | reverse complement strand
GTCACGACCCCGGAATGGAATTCCGAGGCATCATCCTTGCGCATAGCACATATATCCAGATTGGCAGCCGGTTGCTCACTTGAAAATGTAAATATGTTAAGCGCATTGTAGTTTTGTCTCTCCGATTCCCTTCTGAGCTGCCACATCCTATCGAAAAAAGGATGCACAGATTAAGTGCTTGTGCAGTCAACGACCCCGGATTTCGCTTTGCTCAAATCCGGGGCATCATTGTTGATGCTCGTGAGATTTGAACAGATCGGTTTTTATTTAGGGTCAAAAGTTGTCAGATTGTCCCATTTTAGATTCTTAAGATTCCCACAATATTACATATTGAAATTATAGTGCCAATCAAAAAAAGGCTAAAACCTATCCATGTAACTTTTGCTCTCATTTCAAGGGTTTTTTTTCTTTCCCTCTCTATCTCCTCAATTATATCTAAAGAAAAGTAACCAGATTGAGGAAAGTATCCGAAAGTAAAAACAATAGAAGCAATGAGAAATAGGAAAGCTGGAATAACTACTAGAGCACTTTGGTTAAATGTTAGGGTGTATTTATCTGGTAAAACAAATTTTATTAGTGCAAGATAGATCGGTATTGCTCCAGTGCTCATGGATATCATAAATTTGCAAAAATCTCTACTAGTAGTTATAGATTCAACTAGCAGATTCTTACCTGCTTCATAGAGAGCTCTGTTGTGAGGTGTAACTGCTGATACTCCAACAAGTTCAACACCCTGAATCTCTGATTTTTTATCTTCATTCATTTATTACATCTACAGATTTTATTCGTGAGCTTGAAGTATCATACAAAATAAATGTAGCTTGAAAATCTTTAAGCTCCTTTGGACATGTAAAAATACGTGTGAAATGGACACGTCGAGGACGTTCCTGCATATCTTGTAAAGTCATCAGTTTTAACACTGTTGAACGTTCGACTTTCAGACTATATGTGTGTTTGCCATCACAGACAGGGCAATTAGATATAGTAATAGGTTTTGAATCATTAGACATCTAATACCTCCAAAATTACATAATTCGCGTTTCTTTAAATTGTCTCCCCGATACTTCTAATTTTTCTTATAAGGACTAGATTTTTAGGTTTTGAAGAAGTTTTGACATTATCAACTTTTACGAGCATAAAAACCTGTCGTCTGCAGTCACCTATACCCCGGATTTAAGTCCAGGGCCTGTTTATAACACTCCACACCACGATTTTCTATCTTGTCCGGCGATATATTTCTCAACAACTTCCCAGCCATGTCCAACACTTCCATGATAGCAGCTTGGTGCCCAGAGACTTTTTTTACACCACTTTTTCAGTTCAGGGAATTCCTGCCACAATATTTTACTGGTTCTACCTTTGAGCCTCTTAGCAATAAAACTTACGGAATATTTTGGCGGATATTGAATAAAAAGATGGATGTGATAACTTCTTGCTGACATATCAATAATCTTAATATCAAGTTCCTAACAGGTCTTCCTGATAATCGCCTCAGCTAACATGGCCACATCACCTACCAGCACCTTGCCTCTGTACTTTGGAGAAAACACCATGTGGTCCGTAAGCAGCGATACTGTGTGCCTGTCATGTCTCAATTCCTTTAACATACTGAATTATTGATGAGGCTGTAAAATAAAAATGAATGGCAAAAGTACGGTGAAAGTAATTCCCATCACCCAACCTTTTCACAATCTCCACACCCATCCCGCAACATCCACAGCCCGATGCACCAGCATCCGGATCATAGGTTTCCTACCCACAGCACCCTGACAATCATTCCACACACAGGATAGAAATGGCAAATTAAGAGGGTGCGCACGACCTGCAGACCCAACTGCCCGCCCTGTATCTCATCCTTAGAAAAGGGGCTGGAGTTGATGCGGGAGTCGGGCGAGCCTGTG
>DAOUWY010000358.1 GCA_030666885.1 Methanosarcinales archaeon | reverse complement strand
TCTTCGTCCAGGAACAGATCCAGGCGGAGGGACTTTAACCCTTGTATAGACATGCTTATTTTTTTTATACAAATGTCTTGTTTATTATCTTTCTCTCTTATGCTTCAAGGCACGCGTCACTATACCCCGGACTTAAGTCCAGGGCCTGTTTATAATACTCCGCATCACGATTTTCTATCTTGTCCGGCGATATATTTCTCAACAACTTCCCAGCCATGCCCAACACTTCCATGATAGCAGCTTGGTGCCCATAAACTCTTCTTGCACCATTCCTTCAGTTCAGGGAATTCCTGGCGCAATATCCTGCTGGTTCTACCTTTGAGCCTCTTGGCAATAAAACTTACGGAATACTTTGGTGGATATTGAATAAAAAGATGGATGTGATCACTATTTACTGACATATCAATAATCTTAATATCAAGCTCCTTACAGGTCTTCCTGATAATTGCCTCAGCCAACATGCCCACATCACCCACCAGCACCTTGCCCCTGTATTCTGGAGAGAATACCATATGGTCAGTAAGCAGCGATACCGTGTGCCTATCGTGCCTCAATTCCTTTAACATAGTGAATTATTGATGGGCACGTAAAATAAAAATGAAAGGCAAAAGTGCGGTGAAAGTATTATTCCTTCACAGATTACTTTTCCCCCAACCTCCCTGCAATTTCCACACCCATCCCGCAGCATCCATACCCCTCTGTGCACCAGCAGCCGGTCATAGGCTCTTACCCACCGCACCCAGGTCATACACCACATCCGGCACCCGGTTGTGGAGCTTCCGGTATGTGTCAATAGCAGTCCAGGTGCACTATGCTTCTTTGGTTTTGTATCGAAATCCAAAGGCCATGGATTTTCGTACAGTCCCATTTCGGTGATGCGGTTATGGTTGTGCATTTGAACTGGTGGGCAGGCGTATGATATCTATAAGCATAGTCATAGTAGTTTATCAAGAATATCTTTACTCATTCCTGCTTGTTTTAAAATCTCAAGTAATGTTCCTTTTGGCAGATCCTTTTTATGAAGAGGTACAACAACCCTTCTTTTTGTATCCGGATGGTAGAAAATATGATGGCTTCCTTTAACCCTGTCCAGTATGAAACCATTCTGTTTGAGTATCCTGATAATTTTCTGGGGGCCAAGGGATGGAAGTTTAGGCATAAGCCTCCACTGTTAAAGTATATTCTAAAATCCCTTCCTCTGTAGGTATTATTTCACCATGCTCTTTTAAACTCTCGATGTACAACTCAATAGCTTCCTTTGCCATATCTATCGCTTCTTCTATTGTTTCCCCGTATGTGACACAGCCAGGAAGTAAAGGAACCATTACTGTATAACCACCTTCAGGTTCTTTTTTCAGTAGAATTCTATAATTTAATACTTTCATAGTATTCATTCATGTCGTTTATTGCAATAATCTTTTTGCCCACCGTTAGATATCCAAACTCCATAAACATCGCTTGAAATACACGTTATTCCTCACCCCACCTCCTCCCAATCTCCACACCCACCCATGCAGCATCCACAGCCCGAGGCGCCAGCAGCCGTACCATAGGCTCCTTACCCACCGTACCCAGGTCATACACCACATCCGGCCCCCTGTTGTGGAGCTCTCGGTATGTGTCAATAGCAGTCCGGGTGCCCCATTCCATAGTACTGACACCAGGGGGCTCGTACGCCCTGTCAAATGAAGCCACAGCCAATCCCATATCCCTGATAACCTCCTAGACATAGCCAGGGTATGGGGCTATACTCAACACCGGCATAAATTACTATTTTTAATAGGACTATTATCCAATAGAGCATATATATATTATTTTTAACTGTAGATAGAGGCTGTCCAGTAATTCAAAATCCAATGAAAAAAATAGGCGGACTGGAGCTTTA
>DAOUWY010000191.1 GCA_030666885.1 Methanosarcinales archaeon | reverse complement strand
ATATTGAACGATTGCTGAACGGAACATCCTTTCAGGGGTGTTTATTACAGGTCTGCCGTTATCGAGCGAATAGAGGGCGCTGCATGCTTCGTTCACGAAGGAAAAGACTATAAATTGATTTATTTACAATATAGCTTATGCTATCGTCTTTTTTAGTTCAATCATTTATTGAGTGGATATGTGAACATATCTATCTAAATATTATTGCCTTTTATTATGATATAGTTTAAACTTGTTGTGATTTTTTATTTATACTTTGCAGTGATTATTATCCCCGATCAAATTAGAAACGCCAGATTACATTCTAATTTGATGGTTTCAAGGCATTGTTCTTTAACTTCAAATAAGTATAAATATATAAACATGCAACGCCATCAATTATAACATGAGATCAGGTGTTCGCGATATTATCCTCATAGTGCTTTCAATTGTACTGGCGATAGTTATTGGGCCATATATCATGATACTGGTTGGTGGGGTCATCAGGATAGTGGTAATAATCGCGCTGGCGTACATACTTTTCATTGTTTTGAAACAATTGACAAAAGGATAGTGGGATAGATTTAATAATAGCCCGACCAATTGGAAAATCGAGGAACTAAACTTGCGTTCAATCCAGCGTTTAAATAAGAAAACCACCACCAAAACCCAAAAAGAACGTGTGGAAGAAGGAGCACGGTACGTGGTGTTAAAACCGGCCGGATACCCGTTACGAAGCCAGCTTCATGAATATCCCGAGATGTCTGAAACCAATGTTTTCGAGTTCTATGCCCGTGAGCAGTGGAGTGGTATAGTGGTAGAGTCAGGTGAATATCTATTTGACCGCAGGATGTTCCCTGATTTTGCGTTCAAGATAATAGATGTAGTACCCGAAGGTAGTGTTATAAGCCACTCCACTATGTTCGTAGTAGATGACATCAAGACAGAAGAGTTAATGCCCGAGATGTTCAGCGAAATAAATTTCAACGACGTGATCGGCCAGGACGGTGCCAAACGTAAGTGCAGGCTTATCATAAAGTTTTTTGACGATCCTGATGGTTTTGGCAACTGGGCACCCAGGAATGTACTCTTCTACGGCCCCTCGGGAACAGGCAAGACCATGCTTGCAAAAGCACTGGCAAATGAATCCGAAGTACCCATCATCCCTATAAAGGCCACACAACTTATCGGTGAGTTCGTGGGTGACGGTGCCAGGCAGTTACACTCACTATATGACAGGGCCGAAGAACTCGGACCCTGTATAATCTTCATTGATGAACTGGATGCCATTGCCCTGGACAGGCGCTTCCAGGAGTTAAGGGGTGATGTGATAGAGATTGTCAATGCACTGCTTACAGAGATGGACGGTGTGGAAAAGCGGGAAGGAGTATGCACCATAGCTGCAACTAACAGGTTAGAGTCCCTGGATTCTGCCGTAAGGAGCCGCTTCGAGGAGGAAATAGAATTCATCATGCCAGATAAGGATGAAAGGCTGTCCATACTCAATTCCAATATATCATCCTTCCCTATTGCACTGGAAAGTGATGTAAATATCAAGTTGCTGGCCGAACGTACCCATGGTATGTCGGGCCGTGACCTTGTAGAAAAAGTGTTGAAGACTGCCCTTCATGCTGCCATTATCGAGGATAGCCAGGTAACGAACCAGCATCTGGATGATGCTATTAAGAGTGCTAAAAGTTCAAATCCTTTCAGGAACTCGGATGAGGGAATGTTCAGATAAGCCAAATGAAACAAAGACAACTGGAGATACTTTTAGAACAGGTGGCAGTATTTGAGTCACCTTCACCGTCCCTTGAACAGTACACCACTCCGGCAACCATTGCTGCCAAACTCCTGTATTTTGCATTGATGAAGGGCGACCTTATGGATACTGTTTATGACCTGGGGTGCGGGACCGGTATACTGGCCATCGGTGCGGCCCTGGTGGATGCACCTGATGTTGTTGGATTTGATATAGACATGAATGCATTAATAACGGCCAGGCAAAGTGCAAAAAATCTGGGCGTGGATGTGGAGTTCGTGTGCTCCGGTATCCGGGATGTGCCTGGCATGGCTCATACCGTGATCATGAACCCGCCCTTTGGCGCACAGGTAAGAGGGAATGACCGGCCATTTTTAGTCCGGGCGCTTGAAGTGGCAGATGTTGTATATTCCATACACAATGAAGGAAGTTATGAGTTCATCAAAAAGTTCATTAATCCTGCGGTCATTACAGACCGATATGACGTTGGTATTCCTTTAAGACGAACTTTTAAGTTCCACAAAAAGGATATTGAAGTTGTTAATGTAGAAATATACCGGATGGAAAAAAGGTCCTGACCGGAAGACCATTACCAGCTAACCTTTATTGAAGATAAGATTGGTCAGGGATGTCCGGACATCAAAATCACTAAGAGGGATTATCATTAGAATCAAGAGGAAAAAGTCAGTATCACGAAGGAAATTGGGAACAAATACTACTGCGGCAGATATGAAAATACAGGAAGAGGTTTCCAGTGAAGAGGGAGAAAAGATGAAAGAAGTAAAAACGGTGGAGGGGATAGAAAAATCTGAAGACGAATTCATTGAGGTCCCTGAAAATCGTGAAATTCCAGCCAAACCCATTGAGGTCCAGGAAACCAGGGAGTTCGTACTGCCAGGGGATATGATCGGGACAGCAGAGGAATTCATTTCCAATAATAATACTTTCAAATATGGTGGGAATATTTATTCTTCGGCCACAGGCCAGGTTAAGGTTAACAATAAAACCCGTGCCATTTCAGTGGTTCCTGAGACGGATATACCGCCGATGATAAGAAATGGTGACATAGTTATAGGCCGCGTGAATGACCTGAGGAGTTCTGTGGCCCTTGTGGAGATCGCCATGATAGAGGGCAAAGGCGAGAGAGAAATCGTAAATCTCCAGCCCGCTGCCATACATGTGTCCAATGTAAAGGAAAGTTATGTCAAGTCCCTGGACTATGAGTTCAGCCCCTTTGATCTCGTCAGGGCAAAGGTAATTGACGTGAAGGCCATGAGGCTGAGCACTTCCGGTAACAATTTAGGTGTGGTCAAGGCATACTGCAGCAAGTGTAATGTTGACATGGAAAAACAGTTAAACAACGGGAATAAGGGCATTAAGTTGAAATGTCCTGTCTGCGGGAATATTGAATCGAGAAAGCTGGCTGCGAACTATGGCAATTTTTCCACATGAGGGGGATGGGAGATGAAACTTAAAGTTATTGATAAAACAGATACTGAGGTCAGGATTGAGATCGGTGACGAAAGTCATACATTACTGAACAGTTTGAAGACACTGTTGCTGAATGACCCAAGGGTGGAACTGGCAACATACCATATTGAACATCCTACCATCACCGAACCGATCCTGTATGTGAAAACAAAGGATGTGGATCCGATCGTTGCCATTAAAGAGGCATCCGACAGGCTTGTTGAGGTTTTCGAAGAGTTCAAAAACGTATTTAATAATAAAGCCAGCATGTAATTTATGCACATCAAGCCTGAGATAAGGATTCTTGGTATCGACGATTCATCACTGCATACCGACCGGGTGATGATCGTTGGCGCAGTGTTTCGGGGAGGCAATTGGCTGGACGGGGTGCTGCGCTCCCACATCACTAAAGACGGCACTGATGCTACTGATACCATAATCAGGATGGTGACAAAGAGCAAGCATTTCGGGCAGGTCAGGGTGCTGATGCTGGATGGCATCACCTATGCGGGATTTAATGTTGTTGATATTACGGAAGTATTTGAGAAAACCGGTATTCCCGTTATCGCGGTGATGCGTGACTATCCTGATCTTGACCGCATCCGGGCCGCACTTGAGCACCTGAGCAACCCCGGGCCCAGGTGGGAGATCATAAAACGGGCAGGCGAGATACATAAGGTTACAACCCGTGGGGGGAATCCGGTCTATTTTCAGTACTGTGGTATAGGGCTGGAGGATGCCAGGGAGGTCATGCGGATGTCCTCCACTCACAGCAATATCCCGGAACCACTGCGTGCAGCGCATCTTATTGCAACTGGTATCGTGTGCGGGGAATCCACAGGTAAGGCGTGAGCTTGACATTGTAAGCTTGAGATTGTAAGTTTGAAAGTGTGAGCTTTACAACATGAGCTTGATATTTATTTTTCTTCTACTTCAAATTGTGTGACATCCAGGAACCAGTATCCGTCTTCCAGTATCTTTTTGCTGTCCACAATCTTCAACCTGTGCCTGAATAGCGGACCGTCAACAACAAAAGTGTGGAACTCACCATCCTCGCCGCATGGGTCGATGGCACTGTTGTACTTGTGAAGGTCTCTTACAAATTTGCGGTCTATGGTGCGTCCCAGCCACTCTTCACCAAGCAGACCGGCTTTCACACTGACTATTATGGTCGTAAACCCGGCATCTAGAATGTCTGATATGATCTGTTCAGGATCACACTTCCACAGCGGCATTATTAGATTTACACCAAGGTCGCTGCATATCCTGTCCACAAGATTGTCATGGGTCTTGATATGCCCGAACACTGCGCCTTCTATT
>DAOUWY010000201.1 GCA_030666885.1 Methanosarcinales archaeon | reverse complement strand
GATGTGAATTGTTTTTGTGACATTTAGGTTGGCAATGAAATTTAAATCTCCGAAAGTCATGTATAATGAATAAATTTGATAAACTTGATGATTATTTTGGGATATCTGAAAAGGATGAACCACATTTTTTTGGAATAATATTATAATGTATACCTTTGAATTTTATTTTTTGACTCGTAATCGTTCTGAACTCTGAAGAAGATCGCCAAGATTTGACTAAAAGTATGATATAATATTTACAACTATTATTATTTATATTGCATTTTGTTATAATATTTTCAGCTTCAGTTATTGAGTTGTTAAACTTTTCAATTATTGAACTTGAATTGATGTTTTTACTTTTCAATTCAACAAGGGGAATTAATATCTGATCGTTATGTGAAATAAAAATTAAGCAATCACATATTTTTATATTATTAAATAGCTTTTCACCTTTTAATATTATTTTATTTTCGAATTCATTCAACATTAATTTACATTTATTTTCTTCACATTTATTTATGATTTCATCAGCAAATTCATTTTCAAGACAAGTTAAAATAGACATGAAAAAATCCAACATATAATTTAATTATATTCATCAAGTTTTATTGTTTCTTCATATAATATTTCATGAACTTTGATAAATTCCTCTTGAGATATTGCATTATCAGTAATCTCAATAGCATCGACTTTACTTCCACCGCTTATAGTATCTCTATTGAAAATATATGCTGAAACCTCCTTAGGATTAAGGATATCATCTTCATCATAACCAAAAATTTCAATTCTTTTATTTGCATCGATTTTACTAAGTCCCATAAATATATTCAATTGTTCTAATAAATATTCACTATGTGTCGTAATTAATACATTTACATTATTTCTTATCAGTTTCACCAAAAGTCTCGATAATATTCTCTGATTTTTTGGGTGTAGATGAGCTTCAGGCTCTTCTATTATTAAAATATTTCCCGGTTTAATGAGATATTTTAAATAGAGGAACAAAGGGGCTAATTCAGAAACGGTAGATGAAGCTCGATGTAAAGGAATTTCAGTATCTTGAAAATTGTACATTATTTCAGAATATGAATATTGATCTAAAGTTTTAATAATAATATTTCCTTCAATCAATTTGTGTTCAAATTCCTGAGATAAATCATACAATTTTCCTTTTTCATCCGGTAATTTTATTATCGAAGATAAAAAATCTGAAACAACACCAGAAAACTTCGGAAAATCTATTTTTTCAATACCAACAAAAGGTATCTTTTCAACTATATTTGCCATTAAAGCTTTATGGCCTTGCAGAATTCCCGAACGTGCAGCAGGAAGATAATAACAAACTTTAGCATTATTATAAAATATATCATTAGTACAAATATCAAATATTATATCAGTCAATCTGAAAGCTAGCAGTTCTTCGTCTTTAAAAAAATTTTTACCTATTATTACATTTTTGTCGGTTCTTCTTATTCTTATAGGCATTCTTCGATCTAACTTTTCCGATACTTTAAAATTAATTTTTGTTTTTGATTCAATGTCATTAGAAATTTTTAAAATATCATTCTGATTAATCAAGTGAACATTGGTATCATCGAAACTTAGATTAATGGAAAACGATTTTTTGCCTATTCGATTCAAACTATTTAATGGAGCTGAAAAAGAACGTATTATTTCACTACTTAACTGATTTTCATAAATTTCTTCAATTATTTTATTTGTAACATCACTAATTATTAATGCTGGAACCTCCAATTCTTGGTCATGTTCTAACTTAATAAGTTCATCAGCAAATTTCTTAATTTCGTTAAATGATTTCTTTCTTATACTAGTACTAACAGATTTTGATGTACGATTTCTTTGAATTCTGACAGGTATATCAATCATACTAGATGACTTGATATAAGATTCAAATATTGAATGAATTAACATAGCTGCATACGATTTTCCAGAATTATTTGAACCTAAAAATATTGTTAACGGTTTCAGTGAAATATTCCCTTCAGCAATAGGTCCAAAGTCTTTAAAATTTACATCTAGTTTTGCAGGAGTTATTTCATTTTCTTCGAGATATCTTTTTCTAGGTATTTCGTACATAAATATTCCTACTATTTTTTTAGTTTTAATTTGTTTTAATTATACCAATAATGAATTACTTATATCTTATTAAAAATCATCGGAAAAATATGTAATATGCCCCGGGTTTTTAATGTGAATATTATATTGATTTTCCATAGCGTCAGGAATGGCTTGTAACTTCCTAAATTATCCACTCCATTTTTAATTAGAAAAGCTTAGCCTGCGCCTCAGAATTGCTTAATGATCAAAACAGAAAAACTTACATATCATGTAGTGTATATACACTACACAATGACTGAACACAAAACATTCATCCGCAAAATCAAGCAAGGTGACAAAATTAGAATAATCCCATTTGACCTATCGGTCATTTGGGAGTATTCAGCATAATCAGATTATTTATGCGTAAAATAAGCCACCACTTCACCATCCACACTATCTATCCTCACATACCCATACCGCTCGAACTGCACCACCCTATCCACCTCACTCACAACACCAGCCTCACCAATCCCGTTGACCTCACCCTCAGGCGTCAGCACCTTCACATGTATACCGTCCACATGCGCCCAGTGTATAATCCGCCCGCCACCCTTTTTCATGGCCTCGATCCCGTGTCCTGCAAACTCGGCCGTGCCCTGCCCCGTGATCCTGACATTATACAGGTCCTTCAACCTGAACAGGTCACCGGGTTTGGCATCACTAATGTCCTGGCCGCATACCAGCACACTGCTGCCCACCTGAATTTCCCTGAAGCCCCTGTCCACAGATGGATGCAGCGGCAGTTTCGCATCAGTGACCTGTGATCCTGTGATATCTAGCCTGACCGGGTCCCACACAAAGAAATACCGATTAGCATCAGCATCTATCAGTTTGCGGTTCTCAGCATACAGGTTATCCAGGCTAAGACTCACATCAGTCTCACCCACACCCATATCAATAAAGAACTTGCGCAGTGCCTCAGGCCGTATCCCCCTGCGGCGCAGAGCCCGCAACGTGGGCAGCCCGGGATCATCCCAGCCCGAATATTCCCCTGCCTCAATAGCTTCCCTCAGGCCGCTGGTACTGAACTTGCCAAACTCATGCATCTTCACCCTGCCCCAGTGGGATGTACGGGGGTAGGTCCAGCCCAGGTAATCGTACACATACTTCTGCCGCCGCTCGCTATCCATCAGGTCCTTGCCCCTGATAATATGTGTCATACCCAGCAGGTGGTCCTCTATCGCCCCCTCAAAATCCAGCAGCGGCCAGACCACATACTTATCTCCAACTTCAGGGCGGGGGTGCGGTGTCTTTACTACCCGAAACGCGCCCCAGTCCCGCAGTGCAGGGTCCTTGTGCATGATATCAGTCTTGATACGCAGCACCACAGTTTGCTCCTTGTACTCCCCTGCAAGCATCCGCTTCCACTCCCGCAGGTGGTCCCCAGGCGAAGTATCCCTGTGTGGACATGCCTGCTTGTTGTCCTTAAGTTTCTTGAACTCCTCCCTGGTGCAGGTGCATACATAGGCATGCCCGGCCTTGATAAGTTTCTCGGCATATTCATAATAAACAGGCAGCCTGTCAGATGCTATTACCACTTCCTCAGGTTCGGCACCCAGCCACTTGCAGTCCTCCAGGTACCAGTCATAAGCTTCCAGCATGGGCCGCTTGGTAACCGGGTCGGTGTCATCGAACCTGATAATGAACCGTCCGCCATATTTCTTCACATACTCGCTGTTGACCACAATCCCGCGGGTGCTGCCCAGTGTGGGCGGGCCGTTGGGATTAGGTGCAAACCTCATCACCACACCGCCTTTTGCACCCGGGAGTTCCTTCAAACCTTTGTCAGGCTCCTTGCGCTGCGAAAGTTCTTCAATCAGTTCGGGCGCTACTGCTTCCAGTTTTGCCTGCCATTCTTCCGGCGTCCCTGATGCGATATCCTTTAAAAATGTGCCGATCAGCGGCGATATTTCCTTTGCCCTCTGCCTCAGCTCGGGATGTTCTCCCATGAGTTTTCCCATAACTGCACCCTGCTGTGGGGCTTTGCCATATTTGACAGCATTCTGGAGAGCGTATTTCTTAACAAGAAGTTCGATATCATTTTCCATATCAGTTCAAGATGTACTGGTACCACATAATTATTTGCAAATTTTACATATCATAAATTATTTCAACCACAATTGAGTTGAATTTGAGATTGTCGGAAAAGCCTATTTTTCGAATATTTCAGCTTTACGGTCTAAACTCGACATGGCGCAGCATGATGATTTAGTTGGAACAATAATTTCGAAAGTTTACATTTAAGCGCTTTTTAGGTACTTTTCCGACAATCTC
>DAOUWY010000116.1 GCA_030666885.1 Methanosarcinales archaeon | reverse complement strand
TCTTTATTCGTGATCTGTCCACTTTCCTTGACATACATGACGGCTTTGATCTGCCTTTCATTCAGGTTCAGGCTGCGGAGATATTCTTCGTCATAGACATCTTTTCTAAACACAACCCGGAACCCCTGATATTCCTCAAATGTTGGTTCTGGAAGTCCGGCATCGAGACAGTGTTGTTGTATTTTTTCTATGCCGCTGCCCCATCTTTCGATTAGTTCAGTATCATACAGTACTTCTGCCAGTCCTTTGTTTCGCAGTGTTGATGAATGTGGCTTGTACAGTTCTTCCAGTGTGATCCCATAGGGTAAAAACCCGGGACTCCTGATTATGAGTTTGTCGTCATAGATTCGTACTTCTATGTTTGAGAAGATCGTATAGTCCCGATGGCAAACGGCATTGATGAGGGCTTCGCGCAGGGCTTCTAATGGGTAATCCCATATTTGATCCCTTTGTGGTCTGCCTGTCATCACAAATTCGACATTGATGTTTTTGCGTATGAAGTCCATGGCTTCTTCAATCTGCTCAAGAACGGTGCCAACAATCATTCTGTCATCAATGACAATATTTTTTTCTTTGAACCTTCCGCAGTGTATCGCAGCCTGGGAAATGAATTTATTTGTCTGTTGGGAAAATAGAAGAATTGCTGCCCAGGTGGGTTGGCCTTGCGTTATGAGGTTCATTTTCTCAAGAACCTGCATTGGCTCTTCATCGTCCCCTATCTTTTTCCTGCCTGTTTCCCTGGCTTTCCTGATGTATCTATTTACGTTGTCGATGTCAATATCTTCAAGACTGGCGTCTTTTGCGGGATATTTGTCCCAGCTCATTCCTGTTGAGTGCAGGTGCATTTGTGCCACTTCCTGTGCACTCATGGCACGATTGCTGCTGTCTACTCTTTTCAGGCACCGTCCCTTCGTTGATACTGGTTTTATTGGATTTTCTTTTATTTTTACTGCGATGATGGTCTTTCCACTGACTTTAATTTGTTCGATTTCGGGGATTATGCGGGGGTCTGTGCTCTGGGATATTTGATTTGTCCACTGATTAATGGTTTCTTTTCCGATTTTGATGCCTTTGATGTTATTTTTGTCGGATATGCCTATGAAAATAGTACCGCCCTTTGTGT
Source organism: Methanosarcinales archaeon (assembly GCA_030666885.1). GTDB lineage: Archaea > Halobacteriota > Methanosarcinia > Methanosarcinales > Methanocomedenaceae > Methanocomedens_A. Next base: position 5,192 of record DAOUWY010000116.1, on the reverse strand, counting down.
TGGCGAAAGCTACTGCTGATTCGATGGTCCGTTCATCGAATTTTTCTTTGAATTCGATGGTGTTGGATTCTCCGGTTTTGATGAGGTCTGTAAGGTTCATATTTTTGGTTTAAGAGATGGTATCGATTTGGCTTTTCGAGAATGCCTCAAATGCATGTTTTCCATTATAATTGAATTTTTCAGCAATCTTGTCAAGGTAGGTGCTGATGAATAATTCTTTGTTGCTCATAGGAGTGTCCTCTGCATTAAATTTTCAACTTTTATCTTTGGTGATTTCAAATATTGAATCAGGAGCGATTTCAACTCTTTTTGATTTAGATTCATTAATCAGTTTTTGAATATCTGGTTTTCCTGACGCTTCTAAATAAGCAATATGTGACCAGTTATCATATTTCTCAAACTCTCCAGCATTTAGCCACATGTTAGCAATTGTAATAATCAAACACAATTCCATTAGTGGAGGTATGGATAATGCATTTTTTGAAAATTTAGTTCTGTTATAATTGTCATAATGTGAGATACAATCGTCAGTATCCCATGGCCATTTTTGATTACATAATAAATGAACAATCATGCTCTCAATGCAACATTCATTAAAGATATCTTCATATTTCTTAATAAATTTCTTGAAATTCGGTCTTCTTGCTTCTAAAACAATAAAATAATTATAAAGATGATACATAGACAACATGGCAATTTTGTCTTTTTTACTAGCCATTGGAATTAAGGATTCATATTTTTCTAATAATTCTCTTAAATCTGTTAAAAGACTATCAGATATTCGACTATTATTTAACTGTATCAAAAAACCAGATAATTTTTTTCTTGCGTGGGAAGGGACAAAATTAGTATGTTCTGCAATCCAATATTGGGGTGCTAATTTCATCATAACAATTCCCGGCAAATCTCCTCTCCAATCATAATCTTCAGTAATCAAAGACTCTTGGTCATAAATGAAATTGTTAATAACATGATGTGCTAAGCGAACTAATCCGGTAAAAGTAAGATATGGCTCATTGTCCCAATGAAAAACATCCCCTTCTGCAATTTTAGAATTTCTTAATTGCTCTTGGATGGGTTTTAACTGATGAACATAGCCAGAACGCATAACATAAGTATTTTTCAAAATTTGTTTTAATTCCGATGGCTTCAATGAATTTTTAACATCGATCGCTTCATCAGTAAAAAATCGGTCATGGAGGTTGTTAGTAATAAAATCAATAAATCGTTTTTGTAATCGTAAATTTGCAGACTCCAATAAAATTTCACGTATCTTTTCTGCTGCATCCGAATCTATTTCTGAAAAAATCAAGTCCAACTTATTTCTTATGTTATGATCATAATCATCCCATGTTGACTCAAAACCATCAAAATTTTGACTTAACGATTCCAACGAGTATACTAACATTGAATAAGCCAAATCTAGATTATAATTAAGAATGTGTAATGCATTAGAATAATTATTCAAGCAACTTATTACACCAAGATACTTCTTTCTTGGCAATCCAATGACTTTATCTACGAACTTAATGAAAGTTTCAATCTCGGCATTTTGACCATGTATTTCAGGCTCAAAAAAACGGGGGACAAATCTTGAAGGCAAATAGTAATCACCAGAACTTATGGGATTTACTCTACAATTAATCTCGACCTTGGTCCTATCGATATCAAAAAAAGCTTTTAACCCAAACATACAAAGAAGTTGAAATTGCTGAACAATTTCAGAACCACTAGTCCTAACAAGTACCCCCCCTTTTTCGATTTGCTCCACATAGCTTATCACATAAGGTGATATCTGACTCGAAATGTCAATAGGCTCAAGTGTAGCGATGCATGTTTTTATCGAATCCACCCAAGAATAATTTGAATATGTAATCCCCTTTCCGTCATAAGTATGACGTTCTCCGTCATTAAAAAATTTTCCAGAGATGATTTGTAACATGTTAATCCACCTCATAGATTAAATATATATAAATTATTCATCCCTCTGGTCGAAAATCTCCCATTTTGGGGTATCAAATCTGTTGGGGTTGCAGCGGTTATAGAGGGTGTACAGGTTTGCCATAGTGCTGACTGCACTGTTTTTGATGCCTGCAAAAGCCAGATTTTTGTCGCAACACCAAAATTTTTGACACTCCTACTAGTTTCAATCATTCTTTTATCTCCTTCGCTCATATCTTCCCCACCAGCCCCTCAAACTTCGCATAATTAACCTTGATCCCATCATCCAGATCAATATCAATAAGCTGAAGCGATTTATTATTCAACACCGCATCATAATCCATAAGCTCCTCAACCTGCTTCCCAAGCCGCCCCTTTTCAGCAGCAGACTCATCCCCGAACATCCCGATTCTCGCATCCAGCTTCGCCTCAAGCTCAAGCAGATAATCCGTCCTCATCTTAGCCAGTGTTTCCCGATTATACCTGTGCATATACACCAGCGCATTGAACCCCCTGCCCTTGCCTGATGTAAAGAGCCAGTAAATGGGCCTCTTCTTGTACATCCTGACATGGTCTTTGAAGAACGATTTGAGGAAATAATCCCGTATTACCTTCTCAGGCGACCCACCGCCCTTCTTTGACTTCGACAGCGCCCCGGCAATAAATTCAAGGTTCTCGGCAAGGCTCTCTGCCCCGAATGTGACTTTGAGGAATTCCCTGAACCTGGACACGATGTCGTCTGTGAAGTATTCATCCTCAAGTATGGGGATGATGTTATCGTCATCCGGCATGAAACTCGGCTCAGGAACCTGCTGCAAGTAGTCGTTAATGGTCTCACCCTGGTTAGCCAGAATCAGACCCGGCTTGTCCAGTGAGTAGCGACCGAACATGCAACCCACTGAGTAGGAGATGAACTCCTTGATGGTATCAGTCAGCAGCAGCGCTTCCAGTTTTTCTTCGCTCTTCTTACCCTTGTATCGATAATGCGGGTTGCAGGTCAGCGTAATCTCTGAAAGCGGCACATCTGGTGTCAGCTCATCCTGTAGGCCGTAGGCTTCGATAAAAATACGGTTGTTCTCTTCCTCCAGCCGCTGCATCTCAAGTGTCATTTTTTCCCAGTAGGCGCGGAGTTTGGTGTAGGTTTCACGGAGTGTTGGCTGGTGATATTCGGGTTGTAGGAGGAGGAGAGTGGTGAAGTCCCAAGAGGTTTCGTAGGAGTCCCAGTTGGATTTTGAAACATCACGACAATTTTTCACAACGTTATTGATATAAGATATTTGTTTGAATGGTATTCTTTTGATGTAACCAGATTCGAATGATGAAGAAATCAAATTTAGACAATCAATTGCTATCTTAGAGTTTAAGTAACCACATAGAGCAAATCGATCATCTAGACTATCACAGATTATACTTTGACCTGAATTTGAAAAAATAAATCCATTTTCATATAGTCTAAAACTAGTTCTATTTGTTGATATTACTGTCCATGTTATGCCAGATAGAAAATAGTATTTTTCATTTGATATTTTCCATCCTAGATTATTCCAGTCCAAACTCGGATAATTTTTCAAAGTGTTTTCTTTTATTTCAAAACCATCATTTTCCCAGTTTACCAGAAATTCATTATTACCATACCATTTGTGATATTCACCACCTTTATTGTATGGTACCCACTTCTTTCTTTTGTCAACAACTTCTTTACTAGTAGCAGCATCCCAAATACATTTCTCTTTGTTAACTTCATACCAACATCTAAGAAATCTGTCATTATCCCCAGTTCTCATTCCTATCATTGGATGAGAGATGGCTCCTACACTACTAAATTCAGTAAAAATTTCCCTAACTTTCTCACTTACCCAATAAGCAATCGGACTCCCCGGTATTTTCTTAAAATCAGCCGCAGAAGCGCGGTAGAAGTTAGGGACCGGGTTATTCGATGAATTATCATTGGTCATGGGTTGACCCCTCTTCGAGAAATTGGCGCTGGTTCATTGAGTTTTCAAAAACATCACAGGGTTTGTGATGGATTAGCAGGCATTCATCGGTCACATGAGCACGACCATTAGGATATGCGTTCATTCCATGTCATCCTGCCCCTCTCTGGCTAAGAGATTCTTACCTTTAGCCGTCAGGCGGTATTTCTGCTTGCTGCTACGGGGTTTGTCAGGGATTGTCATTTCAATATAATCAAGTTCCAGCAGGTTCTTGACTTGTTTGTGGAGTTCCCCCGATACGGTCTTATGGCCTAATTCGAAAGCGAATTCAGCTTTGCTTGCTTCACCTTTGGTCAGGAGAATAAGTACTTTAGCCGCAAGTTGTGACTTTAGCCGTGACTTTAGCCGTGACTTTAGCCGTGACTCAACTTCAGCCGTGGTGTGGGTTTGTGTTTCAATTTTAAGCGACTCTGCCAGATATACAATGAACCGCACCCGCATCCCGATTTCAATAATATCCGGTTCAGGGAGGCCAATTGCCTCTGCTTCCTTGAACATGCGAGGGACACCACTGCCCCATTGTTCAATAAGATCAAGTTCCCGGAAAACACGGGTTATCACGCGGTTACGTATTTTGGATACACCCTGCAGCATATCCTCAACGGTCAGGCCCGGAAGCAGGATGCCAGGATTTTCTATTTCAATGCGATCATCAAAAAAGGCTATTCTGACAGGAGCACCTCTTTGTGAATAGTCCGCGTGGACAATGGCATTTACCACCGCTTCACGCAGAATGCTCAGGGGAATGCTCCAGACGTCCTTGCGCCAAAGTTCGGAAAAGTCCGCACCACGCATGGCATGTTTTTTGAGAAACTCCATGATCCTTTCAACAGCTACAGGCAGGTGCTCATGGATATCGATATGATCGAAAATATCTGCCTTGTCCTTGCCGATGAACCGCCCGCATTGTATCCATGCATCCGGAAAGACCATCTCACGGTCCTTGCCGAACAGCAACATACCGCCCACTGTGGGGACCAGGTGGCCCTGGTGCCTGGCAACAAGGCGTAGGGATTCCAGGTCCTTTTTCACCAGTTTCCGGTGCCTTTCAAAGCAAGCCGTTGCAGCGTCAAAATCCAGGTCATCTACAGTCCTGTCGGGAAGAACCTGTTCATCAAAGGACTTTCTCTCAACACCACGTTTAAGTTCTGCAATGAGCTCCCGGTCAGCTTTCCTGTTCGTTGAACCCAGCCTGACATAAACCCCTTCTTCCGGACCTTCTTGTTTTAGCCAGTGAGGCCGGGACCCGCTTGGATA
>DAOUWY010000100.1 GCA_030666885.1 Methanosarcinales archaeon | reverse complement strand
GGCAGACCCTAATCAAACCATCTACGCATTCAGGGGTGCCTACACAAAGAACATAGAGGAGTTTATACAGAACTTTGATGTCGGGTCTGATGACATTGTTTCCCTTGATGTGAGTTTTCGCTCCACTAATAAGATACTGCGGGTATCCCATGACCTGATACGGCATAACTACAGCCCGGAGCAGATGGAGATGCTTATCCAGCTTCATAACAACGACGAAGTTGAGGGGGGAGATGTACACATTGTTGAGACCACTGACGAGAATGAGGAAGCCAGGTACATTGTGGAACAGGTCGAGACATGTCTAAAACGCGGGGCGGACCTCTTGGATATTGCCGTACTGTACCGGACACATGCGCAGGGGCGCAGGATAAGGCAGGCACTGGAAAGAAGAGGACATGCCGTACGTGTGAAGGATGATACTGATTTTTTAAAGCGTCCAGAGACCAAGACCCTGCTTGCCTACCTGTATGTGCTGGATAACCTGGTCAAACCAAAGGCAAGGGGTACAGAAAGCTGGTGGAGGCTGTTCCACTACAACCATGCACTTGATACAGGGGATTCCATCATTATTGGTGAGTACCTTAAAGCGCACCGGGTCTCTTTCCAGGATGCCATCTACAATCATTTCAGTGAACTGGGGCTGTCGCCATCAGGACAGCGGGTAGTGACGCAGATGAAACGCAGGGTAGATGGGTTGAAAGATAAACTTGTACTGGACGTTTCTGATATTTTAATAGAAATACTGGACGCATCGGGCTTAAGCCGCCAGTTCACAAACGAGGATACCAGAGAGAACAGGGAGGCTATGCTGAACCTGAGAAACCTGCATGAAATGGCCCTGAAATTCGAAACCTCACACGGCAGGGAACTTGGCGAGTTTATTGCATACCTTGAGATACTGGATGAGATGGGCAAGAACCCGCCCGCTGCAAGGATACTGGAAGAAGATACAGTGAATCTCATGACCATCCATTCATCCAAGGGCCTGGAGTTCAATACCGTGTTCGTGACAAATATGGCAAAGGACCGCTTCCCACTGTTCAGGGGCGGTGTTGAACCCTTGATACCTATTGAACTTATAGACCTGTACCGTGACCTGCTTAAGCAGGACTTCAGTTCCAGGTCCAAACGGTTGAGTGCCATACGTGAACTGAAACGGGAGATAAAACTTGAAGAAGAGCGAAGGCTGTGCTATGTGGCCATGACCAGGGCAAGGGAACAACTGTACCTTACACTTGGTATCCAGTATGGCGCACGGGAGCGCCATCCATCTGAATTCCTGGTTGACATGGGATATGACAACTGGAGGGCTGTGGACCAAGATGAAGTGGATGTACCTGATATCACATACCTGCACGACAGCGAGGTCAGTCCGGGGGAGGTTATCAGGGACAGTGAGCTTGAGCGTATCAAGACCCACAGGAAAAAGCTGGTTATCGAATCCCTTGACTCAGGTTCATTTGAGGAGAGTATGGGGCACCTGCTGGCATACCATGCATTGAGGGATGGTAATGGGGAGGATTATCTTGGTATTATTAATAGTAACTGGGGCGAACTGGACCCTGCCGGATATGCAAAGGAGATACTAGACAGGGACGGGAGTAATGAAGGTATTACTCCTCCTTCTGATATTATATTCAGTGTTTCGGCAGTGAACACTTATTCGGAATGTCCCAAAAAGTATGAGTTACAGCATATACTGGGCATGCCTACCCGCGATATGGAGAAGAGTGGCGGGGCCATGAATATCGGAAGTTTCGTGCACAAGGTCCTGGAAAAAGCTGTACGCAAGAAGGTCTCGACCCGTAAACAGCTTGATGAGATCACTCTCGCGCTTGCAAATGAGGATAGATGGAAATGGGTGGAAACGGCAAAAGCGAAACCCTTACTGGATGTGTTCTGGCAGCGTAATAAAGATTCTATTCAAAATAACATGATGGTGGAAAAGAGGTTCAGTGTACCGCTGGGGGACCACCGGTTCAAGGGTTTTATTGACAGGGTCGACATGATACCAGGGTCAGATAATGAAGTGGAGATAATAGATTATAAGACAGGGAACGAACCCGGACCTGGTGAAAGGTCACGACAATTACTTTTATACGCACACGGGTTCGAACATATGTATCCCGGATATAAGGTGAAGAAGCTGAGACTGGAGTTGCTGGCAAAGGAAAAACCCAGGGTGTATGAACTGGACGGTGAGGAATACACTGCCTCCCGGGTAAAACCGCTGGATAATGATGCCCTGCCGGATATGATAGATGCGGCAGATAGTATACTTCATGATTACCGTTATGGGTTTGACAGGATCGATGATGACTCGGTATGTAAACGCTGCGGGTACAATCTGTACTGCGGATAAGCTGTGCGAAACCTGTGCAGGGTTGCACAAGGTTTTTTAAGTAGCAATGCATCTAAGGGCTGTATCTTTAGTAGACGTACGTTTAGCTGGCGTCCACATCAAAGAGATAACCGCGCCCGAAATATGTTGGGCGGCGCCGGGGAAATGCTCCGGGGCTATAGGAAATATGTTCCTATCGGAGGAAACCAATAGATGGCAAAGAAAAAAGAGACTAGCGAACAGGATGAAATTAAACATATAGTGCGTATCGCCAATACTGACCTTGAAGGTAAAAAGAACGTACAATATTCCCTTACTGGTATCAAGGGCATAAACAGGCGTATAGCACGTATTATTTCTGATCGATCCAATGTTGACCCGGCTGCGACAATTGGGTATCTGGATGATGAAAAGATTGATTCATTGAAAAAGACTATTGAGGAAATTGAATCAATTTTACCCACATGGATGCTCAACAGACGAAAAGACTTACTGACCGGGGATGACAAGCATATTCTTGCGACAGAAATTCTACTTACCAGAAGAGAGGACCTGAACACTCTGAAAAAGACCAGGTCATATAGGGGTGTCAGGCACGAGCGCGGTCATAAGGTGAGAGGCCAGAGAACAAGATCCACAGGCAGGAAAGGACTTACTGTGGGTGTCAAGAGGAAAGCCAAATAGGCGGTGATATCTTATGGGATACCCAGGTAAGAATACAAAATCATATGACACACCCAGACATCCCTGGCAAGCTGCCAGGATGGCTGAAGAGGTGGGGCATGTAAAGACATACGGACTCAGGAACAAACGTGAAGTCTGGAAAGCACAGAGCATGCTTCGGAATTATCGCCGGTCTGCTATGGAAATGCTGGCAGGGATCACTGAAGGTGAGTTGACCGGGCATGTCAGGCAGAAATCAGACGATATCCTGGCAAAACTCAAGCGGTACGGTATACTGTCCCCGGAAGGGGGCCTTGACGATATCCTGGCACTTGAGACCAGGAACTTCCTGGACCGCAGGCTCCAGACTCAGGTTTACAGGCAGGGATTTGCTAATACACTTAGGCAGGCACGCCAGTTTATCACACACGGCCACATAGCGATAGAGGGTAAGAAAATCACAGTGCCTGGCTATATGGTGACAAAGGAAGAGGAACTGAAGATCGAATACTACCTGAACTCTCCACTCAAGAGCGAGTCACATGTTCAGCGGCCGGCCCAGATAGTCCTGAAAGAGATCGCCCAGATCGAGGAAGTACAGGAAGACAGAAGACGTGGTCGCGGTCGCCGCAGTGGCGGTGGCGGTGCTGGTGCTGGTGGTCGAGGTCGTACTGGTCCGGGTGGCACAAATCGCGGTGCAAGTGGTCCTGCCGGCAAAGGTAGTGGAAATCGCAGTACTGGTGGTTCTGCCGGCAAAGGCAGTGGAAATCGCAGTACTGGTGGTTCTGCCACCAAGAATACGAAAACACCCGGTGGAAAATAGTATTAATAGGAGTAGGATATCATGGCAGAAGGAAAATGGGGTGTAGCCCATATACAGGCATCATTCAATAATACCATAATCACAATAACCGACCTGACAGGAGCAGAGACCATTGCTAAGATCAGTGGAGGAATGGTCGTCAAGGCAGCCCGCGATGAGAGTTCTCCATACACTGCAATGCAGATGGCTAACCAGCTATCTGATAAGCTTAAGGATAGGGGTATTGTAGGTATACATGTCAAGGTCCGTGCACCTGGCGGTAACAAACAGAGGAGTCCGGGTCCGGGTGCCCAGGCAGCCATACGGGCATTTGCCAGGGCAGGCATCAGGATCGGCAGGATCGAGGATGTTACACCCATACCACATGACGGCACACAATCCAAAGGCGGACGCCGTGGACGAAGAGTTTGAGTGAGGCACATAATGGATATAGATATCATTGAATTATCTGACACAAAAGCGAGGTTCGTGCTTAATGATATTGAACCTGCTATTGTTAATGGATTGCGCAGGGTCATGCTTGCCGAGGTCCCTACAATGGCGGTAGATTATGTTAACATCTATGATAACACATCTGTCCTGTTCGATGAGCAGATCGCACTGAGAATAGGACTGATACCGCTCATAACTGATCTGGAATCATATGTGCTTCCGGAGGATTGTGACTGTGGTGGCGAAGGGTGTACCATGTGCCAGCTTTCACTTAACTTGAGTGCTGAAGGCCCGAAAATGATATATTCGGGTGATCTGTTATCAAGTGACCCAAAGGTTACTGTAGCTGATGGGAAAATACCGATAATAGACCTGAAAGAACGGCAAACGCTTGTACTGGAAGCCGTTGCAAAGCTTGGTATTGGACGCAAGCATGCAAAATGGCAGGCCGGTGTTGGATGTGGCTATAAGAACATGCCTGTTATCACTGTTAAGGAAGAATGTGATTCATGCGGAAGGTGCGTGGATGAATGCCCGAGGAATATCCTGGTAATAAATGATGATAAGCTGGAGGTTACTGATTCCCTGAAATGCAATTTATGCAAACTCTGTATGGGGATTTGTGATATAAATGCCATTGATGTCAGGGAAGTGCCAAATTCATATATCTTTACTATGGAATCTGATGGTTCATATCCGGCTAAAGAACTGCTGATACAGGGTGCGGACACCATTATCTGGAAGGCTGGACAACTGAAAGAAATACTCTCTGAGGTGGAGTAATTCCTCAATGATGATATAATCATAATGCAGATGTTGCCACAGCCAAACCTTACAAGTTTCGATACGAGTGCGTGTTTCGCTACGCTCAAGCCATACCATAATAAAATTTGAGGAGAAATTTAGACTTTATATACAATAAAAAATAAACCATTATGCGGGGGTTGCCCAGCCAGGTCAAAGGCGCAAGGTTGAGGGCCTTGTCTCGTAGGAGTACGCGTGTTCGAATCACGTCCCCCGCATTTATCTCATAAAAGTTATATAATCATGTCGAGTGACATAAAGACGATTCCATTGATAGACAAACATTCAGTTGATGATCCAAGTTGCAGCAAAGGCTGTGGTAATTGCAGTTCAACTGGTTGTAACGGTGGACACATTGTAAAAGCAGGCTCCAGTGATGATGTTGTTTACATGAACCTCCTTTTTTTTGCACTGTTTTTTATTGTGATGATTGTTACGTCGTACCTGATAATGAAAATCCTGAATGCAATCCTTCAGTAAATTCTTAGATGATTTGTTAATAAAATCGAGAATTTTTTATTATATATTGAAGATTACTTGGTGAACCTTGGGATTGGTCCGTTGCAGTCTGATCTACAGAATGATAAAAAATGGGGGAAATGAACGACTAAACTTTAAGGGTCAACAACATATCATTCACTTCCTTCTCAGCATAGCTCTATAAGCCCAAAGCGCCGTCGGCTTATGCCTTGCAATAAACAACCCCACATTAGCAGCCTGCACCAGTGGAGTCCCGTTGAGCGAAGACAGGTCACGGCCTGCAAACGTCGACACCACAGTATCGATCTCCTCATTTTTCATCTTGCGCACCAGTTCCAGGCCCATGCGCCCCATCCAGTATTCGCTGGCAAACTCCCTTCTCCAGCGTTTTACATATTCCTGCAATCTCTCTGCCGATACATCACCTTGGCACCCCTGGCCTCTTGACCAAACATTGCAATTCACCACCAATCTGGTATGATTAATATTTGATGCATATTGATACAATAATTGTTTGGATTTAGTGTGCCAATCTTTTTCTAAAAACCATGAAAATCTAAAGATATTAGTAGCATGAAATTAACAAATAGAAGTATGGATACAGTAAAAACACACACATTACATGCTCACTTTGATGGGAAAGTCCTAAGACCGGAAGAGCCGCTTGACCTGAAACCCAATGTTCGTTATCGTATTACTATTGAAGATGAAGAATCAATATCAATATCAATATCAAAGCAGAGCATTTGGGAAGTACTTACTGAATTTTCCGGAAAAATTGATGGACCAAAAGATTGGTCTGAAGAGCACGACCATTACCTGTACGGCACACCAAAACAACAAAAAAAAAGCAGTAGCATGAATGCAGATATTTTTTCATGGATACAGCATACGTACTGGCATTGCTCAATCAAAACGATAAATATCATGAACAAGCCACAGCAGTACTTCCATCAACGCGTGTTGCAGATGAAGTGTGTATAACAGAAGCAATATTGATTGAAATTGGTAACTCGCTGGCACGTTCTAACCGTTCTGCCGCATTTGCTTTTATAAAAAGCTAATACAGCACTCACAACATCAATGTCATTGCTGTTGAAAATACACTGCTTCATCGTGCGATAGAACTATATCAAAAACGGGATGATAAAGAATGGGGGTTAACAGATTGTATATCATTTATTGTAATGGATGATCAAGGTCTGAGAAATGCGTTAACATCAGATGAACATTTCCAGCAGGCTGGTTTTAGAGCAATATTAAGGGAAGATATTACGCTTATGAAATGAACGACTAAACTTAAAGGGCCAACAACATCTCCTTCACTTCCTTCTCAGCATAGCCCTATAAGCCCAAAGCGCCGTCGGCTTATGCCTTGCAATAAACAGCCCCACCTTAGCAGCCTGCACTAGCGGAGTCCCCTTAAGCGAAGACAGGTCACGGCCTGCAAACGCCGAGACCACAGTATCGATCTCCTTATTTGTC
>DAOUWY010000153.1 GCA_030666885.1 Methanosarcinales archaeon | reverse complement strand
AATGGTTCTGTCTGTCCACATTTGACCAATAATTTTCAAATTTTCTCTCTCGATTATAATCAGTTATTTACATTTAGGAAATTCTATAATTCTTACTCTGCATTCATTATAAAGTTACTTACTATAGATAAACCTCATTATTTAGCATGAAAGTTCCCTTGAGTTCTTACATCTTTTTGTGCATGTAATTCGAAGAATTTCATGTACGTTTTATCGTCTCCTGCCACCCGCCTGACACACCCGGCACTCCGGCAGCATCCCAGTTGAGTAAGCCCTGCTATGAAGAAGGTCAATAAGGAACCAAAAAGATTGAGCGCTGACGCCGACCGTGGTTTCCCAATTGCTCCGGGCGGCACCGGGTATCACATATCCATGGGATACGAGGCTGTCCCTTCAGCAGGTGCGCTTTATCCCCCGGAGCCTATGTGGTTGCAGGAAATGTGGTCGGTCTGCCAGCAGGTATCAATATATAAGGGCCGCAGGGGCATGAACCTGAGCAGGTTGCCGGGGAAGATGTGCGTGTTGAGCTGGGTGCTGCTGCGCTTGACCAGGAATGTGTTGAGGCGGTGCGGCAGTACTGGTTTTTGCTGCGGTGTATGAACGGATGACACGGAAGTATGGTGAGCGGGGGATGCGGCATGGGCGAGTGGAGGTGGGGAAGCTGTTGCAGATGGCTGGTGATGAGCAGGCGCTGTGTATTATGCCTGTGGGGGGAGGCGAGTTGTGAATTGTGGGAGAGCTGGGAGATTAAGGCGCGGGATGGGTTAGTGGGGATTGGAGTTGTATCTTTCAGTATTTTATGGAATAAAACAAATGAAATAAATACAAGAAGGTTTATTTGAATTATGATGCAGAAGGTTGGAAATAGGTATAGTTTATGGAATATGTTGAATGGCAATCTTGCATTAGGGTTGACGGACAAAATGCAAAATCGTGATGCGTAGTGTTATTTAAAGGCCACGGTTCTTAGGTACGGGATATGTGACTGTGGGATGGGGGATTCATGCTCGCATTTAAAAATATAAAAAAATGTAGATAGTTTAACACAAAATATTTATGTTGTTTGAATATATTTCAATTAGAAATATGATCAGCACTACATCTTAAAAATTATTTAGACAAGGAGTACTAATTAAGATGAATATTTTTTTATGGGATTCTTATGAAGAAGGGGAAATTAATAATAAAATTAAATATTGGGTAGATTTATGGGAAGACTTGATTGAAAATTTTGATAACGATTCTTATGGATTAAATTTGGTAAATCCTAATCTTCTTTTAATGGATATAATAGACGAAATTCGATTTAATAGATTAAGAAATTCAGGTAATAAAAATTTTTTTATAACAAAAATGGGAAAAATGTTAAGTTCGGATCCGATTATTAAAAATTTTTTTAAATCCGATTTTACTTTAATAATTAAGGAACTACAATTAAACCACCCTCCTGAATATATTCTCCAACTATGTGAAGACATCTCTGAATTATTTAAAGAAAATTTATATTTTAATCAATCCTGTTATTTTCTCAAAGATTTGCTCATCAATTCAACGTGGAATCAAGAAGATGAAGAAAATATCTCCTTAATCTCTCAGAATTTGATAGTGGAATTTATTTTAATTGGCTATAGTTTAAATACAGTCAAAAATTTACCTTCAAACTTATTCGATAAGTATACAACAATTGGAGATGAAGATGACGAATTATTAATTACAAAATTTCCATTAAATTTAAATTCTGAAGATTTCCAGGCTGGTGAAGATTTTAATAAAAAAGATTATAACGAAGCAATAAAACATGAAATAAAATCTCTAAGTATTTCTGATAGAATCGAAAGGTTAAAATTTTATTATGATGAACAACCTTCGGAAGGATATGCAATATTGAAAGTTGAAGGTTTAAAAGGTAATGTTGATTTAAAGGTTGGAAACGTTAATTTTTACAAACCTAAAATAGAAAATTATGTTGATAAAACTGAAACAAATGATTTTAATGTCAACAAATTAAAATATTTTGGAAATGAAAATAATTCTTCTTTTATTAATGCAGCAGTAAAAATAAAATATAGAGATTTGGAATCTGCTAAATTATTAGCTGTCGAAAGTATAGATAAGTTATTAGATATTTTAAGATGCCATATACATTCTGAAGTTCCATTGAAAATTAATTCAGATGAGTTGATAATTGTCGATGAAAATGGCAAAGAATTTGGAACTAGTTACGATTCAAAGAATATGCCACATATTAAAAATATAAATTCTTACAACTTGGAGAAATTTAAGGTAATTTTTAGTGATGATGATGAATATTTTACTAATATTAAACAAATGTTGTCTGATAATAAAACGAAAAAGTCCTTTTTAGCTGATAAATTAGTAAATTCTTTGCATTGGTACCGGAAAGCATTTGAATCAAATAATCTTGAAGATAAATTACTTAATTATTGGATAATTATTGAAAATCTTGTAACCTTAGATTCTCAAATTGGGAATCTTGTTCTTCCATCAAATAAAAATGAAAATAAGTTTTCATTGGTTGAGGAATTAATTCCTCCTATTGAGCTAATTGATTTTATTGGACGCATCAGTAAAGATTTATATTTTTATTTACACGATTTGATCAGTTCTTCACAAAGTGATTCTGAAGAGACTCGATATTTATTGGAGTTACCCAAGGAAAACATTGAAGCTTGCTTTCTTCAGCCACATATTGATGTAATTAAAGTCGATATGAAAAAATTCATTAAGAATATTCCACCTTTGATAAATTTAGTTCCCAATAAGATTATAAAAGATAAAATAGTTTTTGCGGACAAATTTTATTCTGACAATGAGTTCGCCTATCATGAAATAATTGAACGCCTCGAACAAACAAAACATGATTTATTACTTATTTATAGGTATAGAAATTTAATTGTACATAATGCTAGATTTGATAGTACTATATTACCTTATTATATAGAAAAAGCGGAGAGGTTCGCAGGAAATATTCTTCGTACGATATTATATGAATTTGTTATGGATAATACAAAAACTCATAAAAAAATATTATTATCAAAAAAAGTGAAGATGGAAAGGATGATGGTTAAACTAAAAAATAATGAAACCTTAGATTTATGGGATTTTTAATTTCTAAGAAAATCCCGAGCATCCAAAAGATGCCCCAGATTTTGCGAAGCAATCCGGGGTCGTTAATTCAAATTAAAAATTTCGAATTAACAAACTTTCCCCTCTTGAAATACCTTACATTCATAGCGGATTGTCAGCAGAAAACCGGAGTCTCAAATGAACCTAACCGACAATGAAAAAAGAGATACCATCAAACTAATCGAAGCAGGGAAACCCCTCCCTGACAAATACCGTTTCCTCTTATTCGATGATGACCGGGAGGTAGAACTTATCTGGAACAGCAAGACTGCGGAAGTAACCAATGTGGCGCTGACGTTCCAGATAATCGAGCAAGTGGATGAGCCGCGCTCAGAAGAAACAAGAGAGCGATACAAACAGATGACCCTGTTCGATGTAAACGATCGGGGCCGGCAGGTTAAGGGCCTGAACAAAATTATTGAGGTGAGTGTATGAGTGAACCCATTCCTGTAAATCCTGATATTATGCGGTGGGCAAGGGAAACAGCTGGATACAGCATAGAAGATGTTGTTGACAAGATCAAGCGTAAACGTGTGACGGCCGAAGTGGTCCAGGACTGGGAAAATGGCAATGCAAGTCCATCATATCCTCAACTGGAAAAACTTGCCTACAAAATATTCAAACGGCCTCTGGCTTTATTTTTCTTTCCTGAACCACCTGAAGAAGAAACTCCAAGGCAGTCTTTTCGTACATTACCCCAGCAGGAAATTGACCTGATGGAGCCCACAATGCTCTATCTGATTCGTAAGGCAATGGTATTGCGGGAGAATCTAAAAGAATTGTATGACAATGTGAACCCGGCAGAACAGAAAATATGTATTGATCTTGAAATAAAAAGTTCTGATCCAGTGTCCAATGTGGCAAAAGATGTGCGTAAATATTTAGGCATCGGTCTTAATGAACAATATGCATTGAAATCAAATGAAGATGCGTTAAAATATTGGCGCAATTTGCTTGAAGAACATGGGATTTTTATCTTTAAAGATGCATTCAAAGATGACGAATTTTCAGGCTTTTGTCTGTATGACAATGTTTTTCCAATAATATATATCAATAACAGCCAGGCAAAAAGCCGTCAGATATTTACACTTTTTCATGAGCTTGCACATCTTCTGTTCAGGACCGGAGGGGTTGATTTAAGGCATGATGATTTTGTCGGGAGGATGAGTGGGAACAATAAGTATATTGAAGTTTTTTGTAATAACTTCGCAGGAGAATTTCTGGTCCCTGGTGAAGATGTTCAAAAACACTTACGGAATAAGAGTATAGACGACAATCTGCTGTCTGGTCTGGCAAAAAAGTATAGCGTTAGTCGTGAGGTTATTCTGCGCAAATGTCTTGATTTGGGTTATGTAGGTCAGGCATTTTATGAATCAAAAATACGAGAATGGGAAACTGAAACATTAAAGCATAAAAAACCCAGTTCCGGTGGCGATTATTACAGAACTCAAAAAACATATCTGGGGAATCCCTATATTGAAACAGCATTCAGTAAATATTATCAAGGCGTAATTTCGATATCGCAATTATCAGACTATCTCGGAATAAAGGAAGCTAAAGTGCTTAAATTTGAGGATAATCTGTTAAGCAGGAGCTAGTGCTATGAAATACGTTTTTGACACTGGTCCTCTTATTGACCTTTTCAGGCATTATTATCCGGCAAGATTTCCTACATTGTGGGAACTTTTTCATGATCTCGTTTTAGAAGGAAAGCTTATTTCAGTCAGGGAGGTTTACAATGAGATCAACTCTCGGGAAGATGCATTGACAAGTTGGGCAAAAGAAGAAAAAGATAAATTATTTTCAGAACCCACAATTGAAGAATTCCGGTTTGTAAGTGAGATATTTAAAGTACAGCATTTTCAAGCAATGATCCGAAATAAAGAAAGGCTTCAGGGCAAGCCAGTCGCAGATCCGTTTGTAATCGCACGCGCTAAGGTACTTAATTGTCAGGTAGTAACCACTGAAGTATTCAGAGATCATTCTGCAAAAATCCCCAATGTCTGCAAACACTTTTCTGTTCAATGCACCAATTTGGAAGGTTTTATGGAACAAGAGGGATGGACTTTTAAAAGATAGGACTTAAGGGGGGAAAGAAATGAAAAGGGAGCAAGTATTGAAACTTTTGCGGGAGCATAAACAGGAGTTT
>DAOUWY010000240.1 GCA_030666885.1 Methanosarcinales archaeon | reverse complement strand
TAGCTTAAAGGGCGGTGCAACCAAATCCCAGCTTGAGGCTGCCATGTCGGGGCATATTCTGGCACAGGGAGAGATTATAGGGAAATACGGGCGCTGATCAATTAGTGAATTCAAGAACATGCAATGATATAAAATACAGAAAACCAAATATAGAACGGTGATAAAAATGCCAGAAATGATTGCACTGCCTGCAACAATTGAAATGGAAATGAAGGCATTGGTCAGGGATGGACATTATGCAAATTTTAATGAAGCAATAAACGACGCATTAAGGACTTTATTAAATGTCAGACCTGAACTGAAAACCTCAGCAGTGATAGAACTTTACAAAGAAGGTGAAATATCCATAGGTAAAGCTGCTGAAATGGTAGGTGTATCAACCATCGAATTCAAAGACATTCTTGTAAATTGGGGCATTCGCCGAGAGGTGGGGCCAAGAAGTAAAAAAGAGCTTGACGAAGGCGTTGAACTGATTAATAAGTTGAGAAAATGACATCGTTAGTCTTTGATACTGATGTTCTCAGTACATTTGGCAAGATAAAACGGCTTGACCTTTTGGAAAAGTTATTCCCTGGTGCAGACTTCTCAATTCCAACCTCAGTCAATAATGAACTTTTCAAGGCAAAGGATTGCGGAATCGAAAATAATTTATATGAACTTTATATAATTTAATCATCGAAAGGCAAAAATATGCAAAAAATTATGGAATCACTAAAAAGATGGGAACATCGTTGGCTAACACCAAAAGCGGAGTCATTTGATTCGCCTTCTCATGGATTAGGTATTCGTGCCAAAGAAAATATTAAAAAGGGAGAAGACATACTTGTATTTGGTGGCGTAATAATTCATAAATCACAAATTGAGGAGTATTGGAAGATTATGGGGCATGTGGGGACTCAAATTGATGATGATTTTTTCATTGTACCTACGTCCAGGGAAGAATTAAAAGCACGAGGAGTAATTAATCATTCGTGTGAGCCAAATGTAGGTTTTAAGAATCAAATTCAACTTTGTGCGATTAGAGACATAAAAGCTGGAGACGAAATTTTTGTCGATTACTCTTTTTGTGAATCATTATACCCAAATAGTTTTGCTTGTAATTGTGGATCTGATCATTGTCGGAAAGAAATAACTAAAGATGATTGGATGATTAAAAATATTCAGACAAAATATTTTGCATATTTTTCACCATATTTGAAAGTAAAAATTGAAAAAGCGGATTAATTCTTTGCCATTGACGAGTGGTGTATGCTGCCAATGGCTGATATGGCTGTAGAAATATACAATTCATGTGATTTTTAAGCCACGGGGTACACAAAGTGTTCTTAAATTTTTTGATGAGTTCAGTAGCTAATATTGAACAGATTCCAGGCTACATTCGTTCCTTCATAATTATTCAGCAAGAGACATGCTAACATGACCGATTATGCCAAACAAGTACCTGATACCAACAACCAGGTTTTTTCAGTATGTCCGCGCCATCAGCACCACAATATCAGTAGGCTTACCGCAAATGGGGCACGAACCATCACCCTTACCCAGTGCAGGGTCCTCTGGCTCACCCAGTATGCCGGCACCCACGATCTCTTCCATCTCAAGCCCGCATTCCCGCTCGCCGCACCATGCAATACGTGCTATGCCTGTCTGGATATAATCCCTCACCTCATCCAGGTCAGTGCACAACCTGATACGATCATTTAATTCCCTGGCAGCAGTTTCGAACAGACTATCGTGAATATCAGTAAAAGCTTTATTGATCCATGTAAGGATACTGTCTATAGGAACGCTGGTCTTCCCACCATTTCGCAATGCAACAACTGCGGAATTATTCTTCAGGTCCCGGGGTCCGATCTCTATACGTACAGGAACCCCTTTCATTTCCCACTTATAGTACTTGGCACCCGGCCTTGCATCACTATCGTCAACAACGACCCGCAGTCCGGACTCCTTTAACGTATCTGACACTTCGTTTACTGCTGTTATGACAGTCTTATCATCACCGAACACGATCGGGATTATTACAACCTGTACAGGTGCAACCTCTGGCGGCAATACCAGTCCCTTGTTGTCGCCGTGAATGGATATCAGGGCTGCGATACTGCGCTCACTGACACCATAACAGGTCTGGTGGGCCAGTACCTGCTCTCCCTTTCTATCTTCGTACCTTATATCAAAAGTATTTGCAAAATTATCACCCAGGTGATGTGCCGTACCCACCTGCAGGGTCTTACCGTCAGGCATCAATGCATCCACTGCCATGGTATAGTCCGCACCAGGGAACTTATCCCAGTCAGGCCGCTTACTCACTACAGTGGGCACAGCAAGCCGGTGATAGAACTCCTGGTATATGCGGGTAGCCTCCCTGACCTGGGCGGCTGCATCGTCCCATGTGGCATGAACAGTATGTGCCTCCTTGAATGATGTGATCTCCCGCAGGCGGATAAGGGGACGCGTATGTTTTGTCTCATATCGGAAAGTATTGACTATCTGGTAGATAAGCAGCGGCAGATCTGCATGGGACCGCACCCAGAGTTTGTACATTGGATAAATAGCAGTCTCACTTGTGGGACGCAGTGCCAGTTTCACATCCAGCGGGTCAGTGCCACCGTGTGTGACCCAGTAGACCTCATCCTCAAAGCCTTTGATATGCTCGGCCTCTTTCATAAACTCATGTTCAGGGATAAGCAATGGGAACATAGCCTCAAGGTGCCCGGTATTGTCAAGGAGTTCACGCATAATTGAATAGACCCTGGAGCGAATGGAAAAACCAAAAGGGTTCCACACATACAGCCCCTTGACAGGGTAGCGCACGTCCATGATTTCAGCTATCCGGAGCAGTTCATTGTACCATTCGCTAAAATCTGACTTGTGGGGAAGAGACTTTGATTCTTCGGCAGGCTTTGTATTATAGGATGAAATGGACATGTCGGTCATAGTAGGAGTCTTGATGGTGAGGGAAATAATATTCTTTTCGGTTATTACCACACAGTGTAACTTGCTTTTAGTTCCATTTCCCTTACGAGTTTCTGGTATTTGTTTAATGTAGGCCCATCCCATTCATAATCGAAATCCTGGAACATTTCAGTCAACCTGTCCATCTCTTCTTTGGTCAGGTTCTTTTTCAATGGATTGAAGATTTCTTTATCTTCATTAAAGTAGAGGGGGCGTACATTCTTGACGAACTCCCTGATGTTTTCCATGAGCTTTATTGTTGCACCCATATCCCCATTGGAGTAATCTTCCATAGAATCGATTATTGTGACAAGTAACTTGTCATTTTCCCTATATTGGGTAATATAAGATTGTATTAATTCTTTTACATCATTTTTCCCGATCTCTTCTAAGAATGGTAATAAAATGTCTTCTTCTTTTCCATAATGGTATTCATCATTGCATTCAAGTAACATGCCGATATTTCCCAGAATCATATCAGAAGATATGGGTCTTTGTTCTTCAATACCCTCAGCTATTTTTTCCATCACATCCATTACTCTTTCCATTATTCTATGCTCGTCAATTAACTGTGTGATAGGGTCGCTCTTTTTGTTTATTATAATAATCACCTTTGAAGGTCTATATTACTCTATTTAAAGACACAGACTAATATAAATGTTTAGGGCATTTATCTGCTGTGGCAAGAAGCTATCTGGTAAGGAGACATTTTAGAAATCTATT
>DAOUWY010000123.1 GCA_030666885.1 Methanosarcinales archaeon | reverse complement strand
TTTACAATCCAAATTATTATTTCCGCATCATAACCCGAAGCATAAGTAATAGTTTTACCTAAATGATCATGGTCAGTAATTTCCAGTTGATTTTCTATTACGATTTTTTTACCTGTATTTTCTTCTTCAGCTAATATATCGACATTAAATTTTCCTACACTTGCCTCAGTTTCTATTAATAAAATATCAATTCCTATTTCATCACTCAATAAAGCAAGATTTTCTTTTTCTGATAACCACGTTGTAAAATCAATTGCTTCATGATTCCACACCTTTCTTAAGTCGACTTTTTTCAGTGTCTCTAATTCCATGATTAGATATGATATGAACATAGTATAAATCTTTTTTGAATTTGATGTAATATTATAAAAGAATGAAAAACTATAGGCGTTGTAAACCCAAAATATAATTTCAATGTAATTTAATTGGATTAGCCCTCATCCCTTCTTTGGTTCTCCTGCCGCCCCCTTTCGCCTTCACTCTGCCCAGGTGCCCCTCCCGCTCTGCTCCACCCGCCCTTGTGGTGTGGGGGCTGGCAGGCGCTTTTATGGTGCCTTGTGGATGCATGGGTATCCTGCGATCCCTGAGCGCAGAATGGAAGTTGTATTGTTTCGCTGCTGGCAGCCTGCCGTAGCGTGCATCCATAATAAGTTGCCCAAGTTAGGCATAAATCACTGATACCATCCAGATTATCGACACACTGAGGCAGGGTTTGAAATCAACAGAATAGAACACAGTGATGTTATTGCACTGCTTTTTATACATGCAACCCTTGTCACTATCAATGAAACTTGGCAACATATTATTTTCGGCCAGACTGATTGGTGCAATCACCATTCTCTGGTTAATAGATGTTGTACAACTAACCCTTATCCTGCGCTCCATAAATCCCTATTTCATACTACTTGCATTTTTGCTTGAACTTTCAGGATTTCTTATATGGACTCTGAAATGGAAACAACTTGTTGACAAAATAGAACATATCAGGTTCACAATCCTTTTTCTGGGGCTTATGGCTGGAAATTGCATGAATACCAATGTGCTTCGCGCAAGAACCTTTGGTGGTTTCGGACAAGTATTTTTTCTTAAAAATGTCTCGCAGAATCCCAGGCATGCAAACTGGTATGCCACCATTGCCATGGACCAGACCACCAATAACTTTGTATTTACCCCACTTATAATAATCTCCTTGCTTTTTGTATTCCTGTTTTTGAACATCCCCTGGTGGCTGTCGGTATTGATGGAAATTATAGTCCTCATCCTGTTTTTTTCAGCCCTTGCTGCATACCTTTCAAGACAAAAAATAAAGAGATCAGCCATAATCAAAAAAACAGCCATAATCAATTTATGCCAGTTGAACCTGCAACGGATATACAATTTCACCCCAATCAGATATTTCAGAGAGAGGTTTGACTCATATCATATATTTGAAGAAATCGTTGTCCAGAACCTTACGGAATTCAAAAAAACCTACACCATGATTTTAAAGGATAAACAGACCCTTGCAAAAGATGTGGGCCTCGCAGTACTCATGTACTCATTCATTTATTCCAAATCATACGTCCTCTTTCACAGTATCGGATATGATATCTCCATCCTCCAGCTTGTGGTATCCCTGTCTATTATACTCTGGATTAACTCTGTAACTCCTGTTCCGGGAGGACTTGGGTTTAAAGAAATTGTGATGATAGGCATGTATACGATGGTGGGAATTCCCATCAATGTTGCAGCCATTGTTTCTGTAATTGACAGGATGATTTATTTATTCTTTGTGATTATTATCTCATATTCAGCCATTGGCATTATGCGAATATTTAATCTAAATCAGAGGCGATGCAGGGTATAGATATTATGAATCCGGATAAAAGACATATCACAAAGGGTGTGAGGATCTGTTAACAGATGACTTCATCTATGAGCTTAAAAGAAAAACAGTGCATGTGACCTCGATAATAATAGTGTTGACCTATTACATGTTTGGCCAACAGGCAGTACAGGCATTGCTCATGGTGTATCTGATTGTTATTCTTGTGCTTGAGTACTTCAGGCTTGAATGGGATAAGAAGTTACCCATTTTTCATAACCTGTTCAGGGCAAAGGAAGCTGACAGGCTCGGAGGGTATGTATTTTTCACAATTGGTTGTATCATCGCAGTCTCTGTATTCACCCAGGAAATCGCATCGGCTGCCATTCTTATGACCACATTTGGGGATGCATCGGCTGCACTTTTCGGGAAAGCATTCGGGAAAACATGGATCCCAGGGTTAAAGAGCAGGGCAATTGAGGGTTGTGCTGCTGAGTTTATAGTGAATGTTGTGATAGGATTGATATTTCTGCCAGGCTGGATTGTGATCATAGTTATGGCATGTACGGCCACGGTTGTGGAGACCTTGTCAAACAAGCTGGATGATAATCTCTTGATTCCTGTTTTTTCAGGGTCTGGTGGCCAGGTTGTTCTTCTAATAATGTCATATGTAAGCTAAAAAAGGCCATATAGAAAAGCCATATAGAAAGTGGTATCAGCATCAAATACTACTTACGCAGATATGAAGCACAAGATATATTTTTCAGTTCGTGGATAGGGGTATGGGCATTCCAACAGGGATCTGGCAATAGCAAATGTACTCAGACGAAATGGTGCCCATGTTCTTATGGGGGGCTATGGGTATGTGCTGGAGCGCCTGCGGGAATATTTTGGTTGTGTCAAAATCCGGCGTGAATTAGAGATGGTGGGGGGTGGAGGCGCTTTTAATTTAAAATCTACAATTTCAAGGAGCACATCATCAGCAATGCATTTTTCAAAAATAATATCGGAAGTAAGTAAAACAATACAAGATTTCAATGCCACATGTGTGGTGGCTGATGGCAGGACTGCCGCCATGTTTTCAGCATTTAAACTGGGAATCCCGTGTGTTACAATATCAAATCAGACCAGTCTTGAGCTATTTTTCATTGACAGTAAATTTATTTTAAGGCTTATCGGAAAACCAGTTGAATTGACATTCAAGACATCGATGTCATTTGCAGAAGTAGTTTTTATCCCTGATTTTCGTCCTCCTGATACTGTGTTTTTAATACATTAAGTAAAAGCTGGCATGTGATGAAAAAGGGGAGCAGGTTATTTTAGAATTGTCGAATATGGTACAGGCGTATTAATATAAATTGACTTATATAATTAACTTTTTCGTAAACGAATACGCACCTTTATTCACTACAGGATCCGGCAACCTGCTGTAGCGTTCATCTAATATAAGCTGTCCCGGCTCGGCATCAATCATTGATGCCATCCCGATTATCGACGTGGTGGGGAATTACATTCATACCGATTTTCCCGACTCTGGACCAATATGCTGTTTTACAGAGGGCGCAGGTTATAGGTACATAAAACAACAAAGTATACCTTACAATTAATCAGCTATTTTGTAAGGTATAACCAGTAACTATATAAACTTACATTCTCAATTTAGATTAATATGTCTCTGTTAAAAGTTCTTCGTGCCCAGAATGAGTGGTGGATGACAGGAAAAACTGGTTTCTGATATATTGGGAAAGGCCTTATATCGTGATATTGCCGAACTCTATAAAGTGCGGATACCTTCAAAGCTTGAGGAATTATTTGTAAATATAGCGGCTAGCACAAGCGAAATATTTTCATATTCATCGTTATCTCGAAATCTTGGGATAAGTATTGAAGCTGTTATCAATTACATCACTTATCTTGAGGCATCATACCTCATCGGTGAGCTAAGGTTATATTCAAAGACGGCTGAAA
Source organism: Methanosarcinales archaeon (assembly GCA_030666885.1). Lineage (GTDB taxonomy): Archaea > Halobacteriota > Methanosarcinia > Methanosarcinales > Methanocomedenaceae > Methanocomedens_A. The sequence goes on along the minus strand of DAOUWY010000123.1, from coordinate 2,391 downwards.
AAAGCCTTCGGTCTAACCGCAAGTATTTTATAATTGACTGCGGGCTCAGGAATGCTGTGATACGGACCACTTCACACACAGACGAAAACCACGGTCTGCTGGTTGAATCGGTAGTCCAGAAGCACCTTAGTGTATATGCAAATGCAATGGGTATGTCACTGTCATATTTCAGGGAGAAAGGTGAAGTTGATATAATCCTGCACTCAAGGAATATGGTGATACCTGTTGAGGTGAAGTATCAATCAAGCATATCCAGGAGCGACTATAAGGTGCTGTTAACCTTTATGGAAAAGTTCCATGTTGGGAAGGGTATCCTGGTGACAAGGGACTTACTTGATGTATATACTGCTGATGGAAATGAGATACAATTAATACCGGTTTGGTTGTTCTTACTCATGTTTTCTTAACGTATGGGAAAGTATGGTTTTATATACTCAAGTAACTGCGAACTTTAGTGAACATTTTACATTAGTCATTGGTTAAGGGGTTTTAGTGATGACTTAGATCCCAGTTGGTTTATTGAAAAAAAGGGCGGTGCCCCGTCACCAGAAACGGGGCGCCAAGAGTCATTCGACACGTCTCCTCTACTTCGTGCTAACCTTGATATCCCCGTAGGCTATATTGTTATTTGCCTCGTAGTACAGATCAGCCATATCTGTGCCGTTCCAAATCTTGATGTTGAAGTAATCTATACCAGGCTTGCCGTTGTCCTTCGCCTGCTCCCTGAAATTGTACAAGTCCTTCGCCAGCACCCTGAATGTGTACAAGTCCTCGCCATTGATCGTGCCCGTACCCTGGAACTGTGCGCTCACGCTGCTGATCACCAACCAGTCGATGGACATGCTATTGAGCTTGATGTCATCATCCTTATCCTCAAAGTCCAGATTGCCTGTAGATACGTCATTCTTGTACCAGGCTATAAACTCAAAGTCGGCTCTAAGGAGGGTGATCTCACCATCGGGATCGAAGCCGGCTTTATGGATGGTACTCTCCCCGTTGGGATCAAAGCTGGCTTTATGGAGAGTGCTCTCACCGCCGGGATCGAACCAGCCTTCACCTGTCGCACGACCGCATGCGGGATCATAGACCACAAAGAAGACCGGATCGCTTTCGTTTGTGTTGCATGCGGTATCGTTAGCTGTCACAACCAGCGTGTAGACGCCGACGTCAGGCGCAAAGCCGCTGTCAACGTCCTGCGACACTCCGCTCGAGTTGGTCAGGTCCCCGAGGATAGTGTCAACGCCGCTCTCGTCATCGGTTGCAGAGAAGTTGAGTTCCATGCCCACGGTGTAGATCCCGTCAGGCTCGGGCGTTGTGATGAGGATAACAGGCGGGGTGGTATCATCAGTCGCTGCTGGTGCCTGGACCTCATCGCTCACACTTCCTGCGGACAGCGTTCCTGTGCCTGACGTATTGTACGCAAAGACCGTGATGTTTGCCCATCCGGAAGGACCGACACTCGTGTTCATGAATGTGTTTGCAGTCCCGTTGGTCCATGCGCCGTTCAGTGTGACGTTGTAGGAGTCAGTCACGTTACCGGTTCCGGCAGACCATGTGTAGTTGACCCAGTAGTTTCCTGTCGTATTCATAAGATTTGTTGGGTCTGGCGGGACATAGTTTTCCGGAAGTGTACATGCTGATCCGTGGTAGACATAAGCTCGCCCCTCGTTACCTTGACCGTTGTCATAGCCATATACACCAATGATTACATCGCTGTAGCCATCACCGTTCACATCGCCTGCGCTGGCAACTGAGAAGCCAAACCGAGCACCGGTCTGGTTGCTCTCAGCAGTCCATGCAGAACTCGCAGAAAGTCCTGCTGCTGATCCGCGATATAGATAAGTTCGCCCCTCGTTAGTTTCGCCATTGTTATAGTCAGCTGCATCAACGATCACATCGCTGTAGCCATCGCCATTCACATCGCCTGCGCTTGCAACTGAGCAGCCAAAGTGAGCATCGATCTGGTTGCTCTCAGCAGTCCATGCGGAGCTCGCTAAAAGTCCTGTTGCTGATCCGTGATAAATATAAGCTCGCCCCTCGTCAGTTTCACCGTTGTCATAACCACATGCACCAGCGATCACATCGCTGTAGCCATCGCCATTCACATCACCTGCGTTTGCAACTGAGTAACCGAAGTAAGCATAGTCCTGGTTGCCCTCAGCAGTCCATGCAAAACTCGCTAAAAGTCCGGCTGCTGATCCCTGATAGACATAAGCTCGACCCTCACCAGCTTGACCGTTGTCATAGTGATATGCACCAACGATTACATCGCTGTAGCCATCACCGTTCACATCACCTGCGTTTGCAACTGACCAGCCGAAGAAAGCACCACTCTGGTTGCTCTCAGCAGTCCATGCAGAACTCGCGGAAAGTCCTGTTGCTGATCCATGA
>DAOUWY010000056.1 GCA_030666885.1 Methanosarcinales archaeon | reverse complement strand
GTAATAGAAAATCAACTGGAAATTACTGACCATGATCATTTAGGTAAAACTATTACTTATGCTTCGGGTTATGATGCGGAAATAATAATTTGGATTGTAAATAAACCAGCAAGTAAAGACCCCTGGACAAAAGAGGTGTGGATATATGATTTCCGTACCAATGTTCATTTCACACTGAAAAAGAACCCCATGAAATTTGAAGATCTACAGGATTTTATTAGCTTTTACAATCCTGAAAACAGGCATGAAAGAAAAGAAACATGGTCTGAAGACAATCCCAATGGAGGATGGAGAAAATTCTCTTATGAGGAAATAGTTTCACGGGATAAAACAAATCTTGACATATTCTGGGTAAAAGATGAAAGTCTGGCTGATCTGGATAACTCGCCGGACCCGGATATACTGGCAAATGAGATTATTGAAAATGTGGAAGCCGGACTTGAAAGTTTTAGGGAAATAGTTGAAACGATAAATGGTGAATTATAATTTCCATCGTCCATGGTTCCGACTGTTGAAAGATGGTGGCGTTCACCCCCACCCTCACAAAAAAAGCACTCGCCCAGCACTCAAACCCGAACCCTCCAACACCCCGACCACAACAACACACCAATCCCAACAGCCATATCAATATTTACTCACACATCCAGATAACATCTGCAACTTAATATCTTCAACATTAAATACTAACAAAGAAATGTACCACCCATGAACACACCCGCCATTGAGACATTCAACCTGACCCGCAGATTTGATGACATAGTAGCAGTAGACAACATCAATATCCAGGTGAACAATGGGGAACTATTCGGCCTGTTAGGACCAAACGGAGCAGGCAAGACCACACTCATCAACATGCTCTCCACCATGATAGCACCAAGTAACGGCAGTGCACAAGTATGGGGAGCAGACATCACCAGACAACCTTCAGAAGTCAGGAAAAATATCGGCATGGTGTTCCAGGGCACCACCCTTGACGACAGGCTCACAGGCAAGGAAAACCTGGACCTCCACGGACGGCTGTACTGCCTGTCAAAACAACTGCGAAAACAAAGGATTGCAGACGTACTGGAACTTGTCGAACTCAATGATAAAGCCGATGTGATCGTCAAAACATACAGCGGCGGGATGATGAGACGCCTCGAAATAGCCAGGGGACTCATGCACCATCCCAAAGTACTGTTCCTTGATGAACCCACCCTCGGACTTGACCCCCAGACCCGCAACCATATATGGGACTACATACGGCAACTGAACAAGGAAAAAAACGTCACCATTATGCTGACAACACATTATATGGAAGAGGCCGACCACCTGTGCAACCGCATAGCTATAATCGACTTCGGCCAGGTAAAAGCCCTGGACACGCCAGAGAACCTGAAGAACGCACTGGGCGGGGATGTGATCATACTAACTGTAGAAACCAGGGAGCTTGCTTTACGACTACTCGGCCTTTATAACAAGAACGGTTCTGCCGGAAGCGTCCGGCAAAATAACAGCAGCATCTATATCACTATCAGGAACGGTGCAGGCCGGATACCCCATGTACTGAAGATCGCATCCGACGCCGGTATTAACGTCCAGTCCGTTGACCTGCACAGGCCCACACTGGACGATGTATTCCTATCCTACACAGGCAGGGCCATCAGGGAAGAAGAGACCAGCAGTGTTGACAGGATTAACTATAATCTCCAGGCAAGGAGACGCTGATATGGCAAACCATATGTCAGGTTTTTCTGGAAATATCGTTATTGCCCTGAACACGGTATATACCATGTGGCTCCGTGAAATGCTCAGGTTCAAGAGGTCAAAGAGCAGGATTATCGGCTCACTGGCCACACCCATGTTCTTCCTGGTAATCCTGGGTACAGCATTCAATTCATCATTCCGGATGAGTAGTGGAGGACAGACTAATATCGGTTTTTTAGCCCCCGGTATCATCGGTATGACCATCCTGTTCTCATCCCTTATAGGAGGAGTCAGCATCATCTGGGACAGGGAATTCGGATTTTTAAAGGAAATACTCATTGCCCCGGTGCCCAGGTTTTTTGTGGCACTGGGAAAGGCACTGGGAGGTGTGACCACGGCTATGATACAGGGCACATTGATCATGCTGATAGCATTTATCATTGGAGTAGAATACCAATCCTACCTGGGGATGGTCGCCAGTGTGGGTGTGATGCTTCTAATCGGACTGGGTTTTATCGGACTGGGCATTGCCCTGGCCTCGCAGACCGAGAGCCATGAAGGGTTCCAGATGATAATGACCTTCATTACTATGCCTGTACTACTGCTAAGCGGTGCATTCTTCAGGATAGGTGACCTGCCCTCGTGGCTGAAGACGCTGGTCTACCTTGACCCGCTTACATACGGTATCATGGCGCTGCGATATACCCTGATGGGTGAGACTGAGATTCCGATACACATATGCATTGCAGTTATATTCCTGTTCGCTGCTGTCACCATAGGTCTGGGTGGTTACATGTTCCAAAAGGCAAAGGTTTAAAAAAATATCGTCCTCAGAATTGGTTGAGGGTCAACTGGCGCCGCTTGCAATTCTCACCCGGTATCTCCACCGGATACACACCAGTCAGGCAGCCAAGGCACAGGTCATCTTCGGGTATCCCGACAGCTTCCACCAGTCCTTCCACACTCACATATCCCAGACTGTCAGCATTTATTAGTGCTTCCACACCTGCCACGGTCTTGTGGGCCGCTACCAGCTCTTCTCTGGTTGCCATATCGATACCGAGATAACAGGGCGACATAATAGGCGGGCTGCCTATACGCATATGCACCTCCTCAGCACCTGCTTTGCGCACCATATCCACAATACGCCGGGAAGTTGTACCCCTGACAATGCTGTCATCCATCAGGATAACCTTCTTACCTTCAAGATTCTGCCTGATGGTATTGAGCTTCAGCCTGACCGCAGTCTCGCGCATTTCCTGGTTAGGCATGATAAAGGTCCTGCCAATATACCTGTTCTTCATCAGGCCTTCCATATAATCAGTACCTGATTTCTTACTGTATCCGATGGCGAAAGTTATACCGCTGTCCGGGACAGGAGAAATAATATCGGCATCAATGGCATGTTCATCCAGCAGCCTTTCACCAATGCGGATCCTGGTCTGGTAGACAAGCTGACCGTCAATAATAGAATCAGCACGGGCAAAATAGATATATTCGAACACACAATGGGCAGTGTTCTTTGTCCTGAACAAATGGTGGCTGGAATAGCTGCCGTCTTTGAATATCAGGACCTCTCCGGGCCGTATATCACGAATAAGTTTACCGCCGATGGTATCAATAGCAGCACTCTCGGATGTGACCACATATCCGCCATCCATCTCACCAAGGCATAATGGTTTGAAACCAAGCGGGTCCCTTACTACCACTAATGTATCATCCACGAGGATGGTAAGGCTGTATGAACCTACCAGTCTCCTCATGACTTCCTCGACTGCACCCAGAATGTCAGTTTTCAGAAGTTTCTTGACCAAGAGACGGGCTATGACCTCGGTATCCGATGAAGTGAGGAATACCTGGCCTTCAGCCTCGAACTCTGCTATAAGGTCCGCACTATTGACCAGGTTACCATTATGGGCTATGGCAATGGTCCGGTCCATGAAATTCACTATAAGGGGCTGGCTGTTCTCTATAGTGGAATCACCGGTTGTAGAATACCTTACATGCCCGATACCCACAAAACCTTTCAGGTCGCTAAGGTTATATTTCTTAAAAACATCAGGCACAAGCCCCATACCTTTGAGGGTCCGGGCACTTTTGCCATCATGAACCGTAATACCTGTGGATTCCTGCCCCCTGTGCTGCAGGGCATATAATGCATAATAAATCGGTAATGCAGCGTTATCCGATTCCCTGTCATTTAATGCGAGACCGACAATCCCGCAGGATTCACGCAATAAAGTTCACCTGATTGTTTGATTGTTAATAATGTAATGATGTAATTAAACAATGTAAAGGTCAATCGCCATTTAACCCTGATTTTCTCTGCCATTTATAACTTCTCATGCGAGTTGTTTTTTTGAATCCGCATGCAACACAAACCTTCGTATGTATATTCAATGAGACTCTGCCGCAGCGCCTGCACTTGATATGAGTGCGCTTCTGCCGCTTTCCCATTGATGGAGTACCTTTCGACATGTTATTCTACCTTTTATAATTATAATTTTATGTTAATTCCTGTTCGGGGGCAATTCCCTATGTGTTCAGAGTAAATATATATTATGGAGATCACAACGGCTTATGGTGAGATGTATACCACATTGTCACCCCTGACAACTACTGTACCCATTTTTTTTTCATTTTCGGAATCTGATAATTCTTCTGCATTATCCAGCACCAGGTTCATGTGAATATCGTAACCTTCAAGTGTACCCCTAAAACTGCGTTCGCCTTTTAGTTTGATAATGACAGGGTTGCCCAGTGCATTATTTAGAATGTCAAGTGGTCTTTTCCCCATATTTATTGCTCCTGATGTTATAATTTGAGTTATACTTTATTTATCTATCCCGTATTATCAATTGCGTACTTCTTTTACAGACAAGTGACATATCATTTTCATTGGTAAATGCAGATAATGTAAGCATTTCCATATCGAATAGCATTGCAAAAGCTTAAATGCAAAACTATGAATATTGCTTCAAAGTAGTTATACGCCTACTTAAAATTATCGAAGATTTCTATCGAAATCTTCTATCGAAGACTTCTAATGAAGACTTCTATCGAGGATTTTTGTCGAAATCCCCGATCTAAATTCTCTATCGAACAATGAGGAATAAGACACGTGAAAGCAAAACCCAGGCATCAACTCCGGAAAACCCAGAAAAAAGAAATGATCAATACGATCAAGAACGTATTTGAGGATGCTGATAAAGTTATTGGAACAAAGCGCATTGAGTTGGCCCTTGCAGAGGATTATGAACTGATACTTGTGGATGGTAAACCACTATTTTTCATTACCGATGGTGAACCATTCTTTACTGTCCGGGGCGCATTGGAACTCCAACCTCAAAAAAGGCTGGTAATGGTAGATGCAGGTGCTGTTTCCTTTGTTGCCAAAGGTGCTGACATTATGCGCCCTGGCATTGTTTCGGCCGACCCCGATATTAAAGAAGAGGATCTGGTCATAATTGTAGAGCAGACGCATGGAAAACCCCTGGCTATTGGCAGGGCGCTGGTGTCCGGTGAACAGATGACCGGGGATAGTGGGAAGGTTGTCAGGACAATACATTATGTGGGTGACAGGATATGGAAGATCGAACTGTAACAGGGATTTAATATGATGCTTACAGATGCAGGAAAACAAAAACATATATGTAATGGCAATTGTATAAGTTAGTTAGTTATTCTGTTTAGATTATTATCAGGGTGAATACTAATGGCAGCACTCAAAGAACTATTTAAGGGCGCAGCGAAGTCCAAATCCAAGGTTGACGAATATGTGGACCTTGATCTCAGTGATTATGAAGAGGTTATCGAGACCGAACCCGCAGAGATGTACATCCGTATTGCAGAGCTTAATAATTTGAATGAATTACCTGACCTCAAAAAGGAAGTGTATGATGGCAATATGCTTCTCATTGACATTTCTTTATTAAAAAGAGACAAATTCAATCTCGACCGTGCTATCAAGGAACTTAAACAGGTAGTGGAGGATGTACACGGCGATATTGCCGGTGTTGGTGAAGAGCAGGTGATCGTCGCCCCGATGGGTGTCAGGATCGACCGTTCCAAGATTTTCGGTGGCAAATAGTGAATAAGGACTCTAAACCATTTTTTACTAAAACCAACTGTCCGCTATGCAAGAATTCGATTATAATTATCTGGCAGCCGGATAATATCCCATTTTTTGGAGATGTTGTGCATACCTGCTCCCAATGTGACTGTGGGTTCAAGTATGCCGATACAATGATCTTAACCCAGCGTGAGCCCGTGAGGTTCACCCTATGTGTGGAATCGCCAGAAGACCTGGATATCAGGGTGATACGCTCTATTTCCGGGACTATCAGGATTCCTGAACTGGGAATTAATATAGAACCCGGACCTGCAAGTGAATCCTACGTATCAAATGTTGAAGGTGTACTGTGCCGCATTGAGGATGTCGTGGGGATGGTGACACGGTGGGAAGATGACCCGCCCGGGAGCATAGAAAGGGCCCATGAGATACTTGAGTCTTTACGACAGGTGAGGCTGGGTAAGCTTGGTATCACCATTATTATCGAGGACCCCCTGGGTAATAGTGCAATAATATCCGATAAGGCCAGCATTGACGTACTGATGCCTGAAGAAGCCGAGAGTCTGAAAACCGGTGAAATCATATTGGAAAAGGATGAACTGCCGAATCATATATTGTGAAAAAAACGAAGCAAAGAGCTTAAATATCTGATACAAGATATATTATTATAGTTATTTGCACTGTTCTGAAAAATATATATAGAAATAAATGTAATCATTTCAAAGGGAGTGTTAAAAATGAAATCGTTTGCAGTAATAAGAGCTGAGAACACCACAAAAGTAAATGTGGCACTCAGGGACCTGGTCAGGTACGGTCATCTATCCTTTGATGATAGCCCGAAAAAACTTGACCCCGAAAAGGCAGATAAAGTACTGGAGGATGTAATGCATACCAATCTCAGGAAAAACTGCAATTCAGCAGCAGTAGTGCCTCTGGGGAACCATGCAAGTTCAGCCATTGGAAGATTAAAAAAGATCCATCCCCCAGCCCATATTATAATAGTAAGCCCAAGGCATGATATATTCTCATTGCTTGCCAGAGACATTGATGAAATGCCTGAAATGGAATTGGGTGCAGAAAGCGATGAAGAATACCAGGATTATTAAGAAATCCTGGAATAGCAAATGTATCAATAATAATCAGGAAAGCTTGAGTCGTATTTTTTACTTTCGTTTAATTTTGACAATATCCCCAAGCGTAGTGCCCTGGAACCCGGTTCCATGCTCCATAACATCAGTACTGACCCGTTCGGTAAGTTTGATCTCCAGGCTGCGTTCAAGTTTTTTTCGCAAATTATCTTCAGGTTTGATCTCAGAACGCTCGATCTTGCGTATCAGGGCTGCCTTTTCCTTGATTTTCAGGCCGAGTTCCTCCAGTGTCCATCCCTTTGCTTCCCTGGCCTCGCGGATGATCTTGCTATAATCTGATACAATATCATCATCCATATCATCAAGGGATCGGCGTTTGGTTTTTCTTATACCGGGTTTGGGTGTAGCTGCAACGGGCGCTACCTTTCTTGAAACCGGAGTCCAGCCCTGGGGTGCCTTACCATACTGTGAACACTTGCCACAAACATCAAGTTCTGTTCCTTCAACAACTACTTTCCTTGCAGATCCAATAATCTCAACGCCGCATATTTCACACTGCATTATAATTCAACCTTCGAAAAGGCTATATATCGTATGGACTTAAATATTATTCGGAGATTTAATATGACAGGGATCATTGAAGACGACAGTGTAAAAGGATTATCTGTCGACATTCCGCCAGAACTCAGAAATGATGATTTTTCACGATACCTTATTGATAGAATGCACCAGCTGGAAGAAAGGAATCACATCTTAAGAGAGCAGAATCATAAGATAGAATCAGAGAAACGTTATGCTGAATCACAAAAAATAAAATTTGAACGGGATTTGAGGACACTTACCAATGAACTGGAACGCTTGAAGACATCACCTCTTATTGTAGGCACTATAGTTGAAGTGCTTGAAAATGGCAAGCTTATAGTCAGGAGCAGTACCGGACCCCAGTTTGTGGTTGGGATGTCTAAATTTATAAAAGGGTCTGACCTGGAACCAGGTGCCCAGGTGGCCATGAATCAGCAAACCCTGGCAATAGTGGGAGTACTTCCTACATCCATAAGTGCCTTGCTTAAGGGTGTAGAGGTCATAGAATCACCAGATGTGGATTACGTACATATCGGAGGACTTGATGACCAGATAAGGGAATTAAGGGAAGCTGTAGAACTTCCCCTTACTAAACCGGAAGCCTTTACAAGGATCGGCATAGACCCACCAAACGGTGTATTGCTTTACGGCCCCCCGGGGACCGGGAAGACCATGCTTGCAAAGGCAGTGGCAAATCATACAAATACCACTTTCCTGCGTATCGTAGGTTCCGAACTTGTCCAGAAATACATAGGGGAGGGGGCACGCATGGTCAGGGAATTGTTCAAACTTGCCCAGGATAAGACACCTAGTATCATTTTCATTGACGAACTGGATTCTATCGGAGCAAAGCGATATGATGGCGCCACTGCCGGTGACAGGGAGGTACAGCGTACTTTGATGCAGTTACTGGCTGAGATGGATGGTTTTAATTCCAGGGGAGAAGTAAGGCTGCTGGCAGCCACAAACAGACTGGATATCCTTGACAATGCACTCTTGCGTCCGGGAAGGTTTGATAGGTTCATAGAAGTTCCCATACCAAACCAGGAGGCCAGAGCGAATATCCTTGGTATACATACCCGGAATATGGCGCTTTCGAAGACCATTGACTTCAATTACCTTGCAAAGATCACTGAAGGGGCCAACGGATCTGAATTAAAGGCCATTGCCACAGAGGCAGGTATGTTTGCTATTCGAAAAGATAAAGATCAAGTTGAAGTTGAAGATATGGAATGTGCCATATCAAAGGTCCTGTTCACTAAAAATAGCTCAAATACAGTTTCAGAAGGCATGTTTGTGTAAAAAGATTATAACTCCTCCTGTAATTACACAATGTGCGGGATAAAGTAAAATCTATAGCATTGAACAATAGAGAAAGAACAAAATTGAACAAGAGTGTTGGTTCAGATACGAGGAAAGATGTATCGATAATATATTTTTTATTTAGCATGAAAGTACCCTTGGGTTCTTTCATCTTTTTGTGCATGTTATTCGAAGAATTTCATGTACGTTTTCTATGCAATTGATTTTACTGTCAGGCTGATGATTGGAGCAATTTATTTGTGATAGCTTCCACCACAAGAAACCATCACCAATTCCTATCCCACAGCGCCAGCGTCATCCTGGCCCTGCTGATATCGATCCTCGAAAACACATAATCCAGCACTTCATCCTTTGCCTCCTCAACCGTAGCAACATTGCCCACATATTGGTCAGT
>DAOUWY010000384.1 GCA_030666885.1 Methanosarcinales archaeon | reverse complement strand
GGGTACAAAAAAACATTACGTCCTCAAATGGGATCATTTTTTGATGTATGCTGAGCAGAATAGTCAAATCCATTTCTCAAAAGAATTGGGTAATGCTTTTCTGGAAGACTATTACGGGATTAAAGCCGGTATGAAGCTTTTGACTTCCCAAGTCTTTAAAGTAAGAACGATTACTGTTTTAGGTGAAATGCTGGAACATAATTATTTTCGTAAGTGCCATCAAAGAATAGGTGAACAAGCCCCTCCACAATTTTATAATGTACTAAAGAAATATGAAAAACTGCAACAAGTAAAGAAACTATCCAAACGAACAATTTATGGGAAAAAGATTATTCTGGTTCGCTTCCTAAACTACCTTGATGAACAGGGAATCACCGATATCACAAGCCTTACATCGCATGAAGTTTTGTCTTACCTCCTCACGTTAGAGCAATACAGGAACAATAGCAGATCAGGGATTATGTTTTCTTTAAGAGATTTTTTGTTGTTCCTATATTCAGAGGAATATTTAATGGAACCTTTGAATGATTTGTTTCCTGTCATCTTTAGCAATAAATTCGAAAGAGTTCCATCATACTACTCAACAGATGAAGTCCGCACGATCCTTTGTCAGGTTGACAGAAATACTGAATTCGGACGCAGAGATTATCTAATTTTACTTTTAGCAGTCCAACTTGGCATGCGTGCAGGCGATATCCGCCAGCTTAAGTTTAATAATATAAAATGGAGCCGAAACACGGTTGAATTCGTCCAGCAAAAAACGAATAACCCCCTTCAGTTACCAGTGACAGAAGAATTTAAATATGCCTTGGCTGATTACATGAAAAACAGCCGTCCCAAAGTGGATGATCCACATATTTTTGTAAGGCACAGGGCACCGTTTCAACCATTCGTGGAATCCAATACGTTCTATCATGTTGTCAATAAATATATGGCGTTGGCTGGCACTAAATTGAATGGCAGAAAACATGGGCTACATTCAATGAGGCATAGTACAGCAAGTAATCTTTTACAAAACCATACACCGTATCCAGTGATAACCGGAATTTTGGGACATGCCAATACAAGTACCACAAAGCTTTATCTTCGAATTGATATTCAGCAACTCCGCACTGTTGCACTGGAGGTTCCGGATGAAAAATAAAGAAAAGCAGTTTGTGTTTACAGGGCCATTCAAAGATTATTGCTCCCAGTATGTGAGCTACAAGAGAGGAATGGGATTCAACTTCGGTGAATCTTCTTTGTACTTGTTAATACACATGGATAATTATTTTAAGCAATATAATTATTCAACTTCCGTTTTGACAAAAATAATGGTCGAAGATTTTGTTTCTCACCGAAATATGGAATCAGTGAAAACACAGCATATGCGGATGTCCCTCATTCGGCAATTTGCCATATTCATGAACAGAATAGGTTTCGATTTTTATGTGTATCCCGATGAACTGGTACCGATAGCTAAGACATTCACGCCCTACATTTTTACGCGTGATGAGATAGAACGTATTATGAATGTTGTTGATCACCTGTCATATAT
>DAOUWY010000255.1 GCA_030666885.1 Methanosarcinales archaeon | reverse complement strand
GCTCTTTGTTTCTTCTTTTCAGTTCAAGAAATACCAGGTTTTCAGCCAGTCTGCCCTCATCCTTTGAAAACATGAATGATACGGCATTTCGAAGGCCGTTGTCAATACAATAAACTTTCCTGGGATTTACCTGCTGTTTTTTTAATGAATAGCTGAATATGGGGACAAGATGTACCAGGTTTATATCTTCAAGATATGACAGGTATTCCAGCAATGTGTCTTTTCCCACAGGCATGTCCTTTTTGATGGTTTTATAATAGGAATTTACACTAAATGTTGTACCGATATTTGTAATTAAAAATTTTACCAGGCTTTTCAACAGGGAAGTATTCCTTATTGAAAATCTTTCAACAAGGTCCCTGTATATCAACATTTCAAAATAGTTCTGCAATATACTTTGCTTAAGTTCATCAGCCTCAAGCACTACTTCTGGAAAACCACCACTATAAAGATATTCAGTGAATAGTTTTTTTACTTTGAATCTAGCATTTGTATATTCAAAATCCTTGTTGAGTGTGACCTGCCTGAATCTTAAAAATTCTTCGAAACTCAACGGGAACAGGTAGTATGAGAGAGTTCTGCCCCTCAGGCTTGTGGCAATCTCTTTACTAAGCAATTTGGAACTTGAACCGGTAACATATATTTTTACATTTTTCTTGTCGTGCACCCTTCTTATAAACAATTCCCAGTTGTCTATATTCTGTATCTCATCAAAGAAAAGGTAAAGTGCTTTTTCGGTATTTTCCGGATAAAGTTCGTAATAGGCTTCTAATATCAGATTTAAGTCTTTAACATTTAATGGCAGGATCCTGTCATCTTCAAAATTAATGTACAATATCTGGTCCGGGTCTACATTGTTTTCAATCAGGTTATTTATCAGCTGGTAAAAGTAAAATGTTTTTCCAACTCTTCTCGGACCGATAAGACTGATTACTTTTTGTGTTTCAGGTATTGTAAGCTTTCGTTTATAGTGTTCAGGTAATTGTGCTTCATGAAACTCTTTTATGATATATTTGAACATTTCCTTTTTTGTCATGATAGTATATATATGGCTTAATCCATATAAATTTATACTTGTATAAACGACTAATTTTAAGTAATTATGTAGTTATAACTTAGGTCACTTTAACAGTATATGTTCCCGCCGCCGGGTAAGACCAGCGGTGATCTGCATGACCGGCTGTGCCGTAAGTATCCTGGTAAGGCGATTTTGACACTGGGTTACGGGCCGGATTTTGCTGTGCTGTGCAGCCGGGGTGTGCTGATGAATATACCCTGGATGGTGCGAGATATTGATGCGCCCTTGTCTGAACTCATCAAAGAGCTTCTCTTTACCATCATGCCTGATCTTACCTATGATGTTCGGCAGCCCCAATGATCTGGCAAGCTTTTCTAACTGCGAAACGAATTGATCGATGACCAAGATGCTCTCACCTGCGTACCTTTCATCCTCTGCAAAGCCCATACCCTATACGGTAAAAATTCTATCACCCCCTCATCCACATCCATGATCCCGCTATGATTCAACGTCACAACCAATCCCTTATCAAGACAAAAATAACCCATAGCCCGCCGCAGCCCATCTACCTCCCGTGCCTTTGTCGAAGCACCTGAAACATCCAGGCATACATTGATCAAACCTACAGGCTCCGTACCATCCCAGATAAGGAAATCAAACTCCTTTTTATCCATCAGGCGGTATATCTCACACCCTTTTTTTCTAAGGTCAAGAAATACAGCATTTTCCAGCAATTTCCCCCTGTCATATGAAAATCGATGTGAAGACACTAAAAGCAGACCATTATCCACAGCGTATACTTTCCTGGGACAGCGCTCCCTTTTGCCTGCTGAAAATGAATGCGTATTCAGAAAGTACAGAAGGTACGGTTTCGAAATTAAACCAGAGGTATTTGTTTAGCTGCCCAACTTTAATTAGTGTTTATTCTCCTTAAATTTAAAATTTTTTCATCACCTCATACTGTTTTATCCACCCCGACCGAAAGCTTTATATATATTAATATATATTATACTGGTAATGAAACGTATTGAAATAAATACCGGCAATCTTCTCTTAACAGATGGAGTAATAGGTTTCTTTCAGAAAACAGTCACCAAATTTGGCACAGGAGCAAAGATTGATTGTCCAAAAGAATATCTTAACAAAACAGTTTATGTGGTGGTGTGTGAAGACTGAATTCTGCTGATTATATCAAAGCACTCGAAGAAAGCATCATAGAAATAACCGCTGAAAGAGACAGGGCTCTCGAAAAGATTCATGAACTTAAGCAAGAAAACGATGAACTCAAAAATAAGTTACATTTTACTAAAGGGACACATACTCCACCATCTGTCACTACATTGAAAAAGACCGAGGAGAAATCAACCGTCAATCCCACACCTAAAAAACGAGGTGCACCAAAAGGTCATCGAGGTGCAACGCGTCCAATGCCAGTACCTGATAAAATAGAGGAAGTAATCGCCGATCATTGTGAAAAGTGTGGCAGTCCAGATCTTAAAGTGTTAGATGGCGTCGAGAAAACTGTAATCGAAGATATGCTTCCACCGCAAGAGATTAAGGTCACTCAGTATGACAGGAAGAAAGTCGAATGCTTGGAGTGTGGTCATATATTCACCTCTAAAGATCCAAACTGCCCGCAGAAAGGAAATTTTGGAATATACTTATTGGTTTATATCACAATGCTGAAATATCATCTGCGTGGTGTGTTGAGAAAGATACAGGACTTTCTATTATACGAAGACAATTTTGAAATCAGTGTCAAGGGAATCAACGATGTACTATTGAGAGTTGGAGATGCTTGCAAGAGTGAGTATGATCTGAAAGTCGAAAAAGTACGAAACGCCAAGTGGAGACACATAGACGAAACAGGTTTTAAGATAAACGGTGAAAAATGGTGGCTGTGGATATTCAGGACGAATGATGATGAAACTCTGGTCGTTATACGTAAATCAAGGGGCAGGAAGGTCCTTGATGAAATACTTGGAAAGGATCATCCTGGTCCCCATATTGTTGATGGATGGAGTGCCTACTGTAAAACAGCTATTCTTCAACGATGCTGGTCCCACCTCCTCCGCGGGGTCAAGGCCTGTAAAACGACATCAAAATATGGAAAACAGTTGTCGAAAGAGATACATGCTTGTTTCAAGGAATTGAGAAAGTTTCTCGATGAGGACCATACTATGGAGGAGAGAGTATCTCAAAAAGTGATATTTGCGAAGAAACTGGAAGATATAGTCGATAAATTTGATGATTTCG
>DAOUWY010000111.1 GCA_030666885.1 Methanosarcinales archaeon | reverse complement strand
GGCCTCTATAAGGTCATGCCCCTTACAATGATCTTCTATATGATCGCTGCTTTCTCGATCTCGGGTGCGCCGCTATTTAACGGTTTTATCAGTAAATCCATAATTATACATGCGGCTGAGATGGACCATAATATGTTGATCTTCCTTATGCTGGAAGTTGCTGCGGTCGGGACATTTCTATCTGTCGGTCTGAAACTTCCTTACTTTGCATTCTTTGGTAAGGATGCCGGTATAAAGGCAAAGGACCCACCTGTGAATATGTTGATTGGTATGGGGATCGCTGCATTTCTGTGCGTCTTGCTGGGCGTGTATCCGTCCCTATTATATAATATTCTGCCTTATCCGGCGGCTGTTGCTGATTATGCACCATATGCATCAGGACACCTGATTGGAACACTTCAATTGATGTTGTTCACATATGCAGGCTTTCTGCTGTTGAAAAAGAAACTCCATCCAGAAAATACTATTAGTCTTGATACTGATTGGTTCTACCGTAAAGGCAGTGTACTCTTTATGTGGTTCATAAACAATCCGCTTGCAAGAGGTGCGCAGTGGACTGCTGATGCAGCGATAGTAGTTAAGAACTTTGCCGCATGGTTCAGCAAGAATCCGGCTGAAGCGCTTAGTATTATAATTGATAGGATCTGCCTCTTGATATTGAATATATCCCAGGGTACATCTACAGCAGCTCAGACCGCAGAATATATGATCGATGATCGCCGGAAAAATTATCCGGGAGAACCTGTGCGCAGGGACCCAATAGGAGTTTCGGTGCTGCTCGGGACGCTCTTTTTATTCGCATATCTGATAATATATGAGATTGTTCCTCATCTATCGGTCTATACTGTGATTGCCATTGTATTGATTGGTGTTGTGACAGGCATCGGTATGAGGATCAGGGAGATGATGCGGATTGCAGGGTGATGAAAAAAGGTAGTTTATGTCATATATTATGCCATATACTATATGTTTACCGCATAAGAACGAATCAATATGTTGTGTTTATTTATAGAGTGACTACCAATACAGAATGAATTATATTGGTATTTTCAGGTAGATTACATGGTTAAATGGGTTGTTGTAGAGCTTAGTGACAGGGAATATCAGATACTTGAAAACTTAGATGATGTCGAAGGAGACTCTTCCCAGAAGCTGAGGACGCTTTTGAGAGATCATCTATTTGCCACACCCAGATTTCATAAAGATTACCACATAATCCATCTTGAAGAGAAAAAGGAATTACTACTTGGAATATTGGAATCCATATGGAAAGAATATGAATCATCGACCTCACCCTTAGAGAAATGGGACGAAGATAAGATGAAGAGCGTACGTGATGAACTCACTGAGATCAATGCTATTCGTCCTGTGGGTCCGTTCAGTTTCACTATTACTGGTTTTTTAAAAAAACCATGGTTGTCAGCGTACTATCACGTAAACAATATTTTCGAGGATTTAGATGAATTCAGCCAGGCATGCATAGCCTCAATATATGTACTGAATTTTCTATCCAAAGGTACTTTTGAATCCGGGTTACTGAAAAACAGCACAATATTGTTGAACGAATTATTTATGTTTTCATATGCAGTGGCCAGGAAAAAGGCTCATGAAACTCAAGAATCATTTAAAAGTAGAAGATCTTCACCCGGTTCTGACAACCAGCTTACGGCCTGACTGGATGCTTTTAATATCTGTCCTGCCTGTTACGTGGATATCACCGGCGCACTCGGCAGCTCTTGCGCAAACCATGGGTCTGACGATCATATTACCGTCGGCATAGGCAAGTCCACCGACCTTTGTCCTGTCCAGCAAGGTAAGATTGCCAACAACCTTGATGTTGCCATTTATTTCGCAATCGGCACCTATTGTTGCATTTTCTGCAATAACATTACCTTTTACCTTTGAGCCTTTGCCAAGCGCAAGGTTACCTTTTACCACAAGGTCTCCCCAGAAGTCGCACGCCATGCCCACCACGGCATTTCCCTGTAGGTTCACTTCATTTTCAAAAAAGGAGAATTTTTTAATTATGAAAGTTCCAGATTCCGGATGTCTTTTTATGAATTTTGGATCCATGAAAACCACTATCTAAGAATGTTACGTATCACCATCTTTAACTACTTTGAATAAACTTAAACTTTTGGAAATTCTATTTGGTTGAAAAATGTAGAGATGGAAAATATGACACTTCAAATAGGCAGAATCATACGGGCAAATACTATCACTGATGCCTGGTACAGAGGGATAAACATGATCTGGAACCAGGGACAAGATGTTATGGACGAACGGGACAGCAAGATAAAGGAATACCTGAACCTGATGATCGTTATCAAAGATCCTTATACTGACCGGATACCGGCGGATATATCCTGGAATGAGGAGCGGCTTGAGGAATATGCCAAGCAGTTAATTACCGGGGAGAATGTCCGGGATTTTGAATATACCTATGGGCAGCGCTTGCGTAACTGGAACGGACAGATTGACCAGATTGCATATGTGATCGACAAGCTTAAGCACAATCCGACAACCCGCAGGGCCACCGCAGTTACCTGGGTGCCTACGGTGGATACGGTAGTGGACGAGGTGCCCTGCATGATCATTGACGATTTCAAGATAAGGGGTGGTATGGTCAACCTGACTACACTGTTCAGGAGTCATGATTTTGCCGGGGCCTATCCTGCTAACCTATACGGCCTGTCCAGACTGCTGGAGTATGTTGCCGGCGAGGTGGGTGTTAAGCCGGGCATGATCACTACAATCAGTGCCAGTGCACATATATATGAACATGACTGGGATATGATCGAGGAAATCCTTTGATACAGGGATTTGAAAAACATTAATATGGGTTGGATACCCCATGTGTAATCCTACTGAATATTAATGCAAGTATGATATTAATTCATTTAAGTGATGTTTATGATTAGTGAAAAATCCGGTGAAGTAAAAAAGTACAAAAGAAAATGCGTGGTACTGAATGTGTTTGAAGCTAAAGCATGGCGAAATGTGGCCGTCCGTGACTCTAAAACTGAAGAGAAATATTTTTTCGGGAAGGTTAAGCAGGCACCCCCGGAGATCAATGAGGGGGATGAACTTTATATTGGGTATGAGGAGCTACCCTACGACCTACCTGATGGTTCGAGTAAGATAGTGCTTATGACCCTGGATGGTTTGTTACTGGATTGGGCAATGATCACACCACACTAAAGTTACAGAATCCGTTACATTAAGGTTACAGCGTCTGTTATATAAGGTTCTGCTCTTTCATACTCAGGTACCTGCCGTTCCCGATTATGATGTGGTCGTAGAGCTCGATGCCCACTATCTTACCTGTCTCTATGAGCTTACGTGTAATGTCGATATCGTTCTGGCTGGGTGCAGGGTCGCCGCTGGGGTGGTTATGGGCCACGATGATGGCAGCGGCGCTTTCCTGGATGGCAGTCTTGAACACCTCGCGTGGGTGGACAATGTTGGCATTCAGGCTGCCTACTGATACGGTCTCCTCACAAATGAGCTGGTTTTTAGTGTCCAGGTGCAGGGCAATGAATGACTCTTTTTTCTGCTCCCGCAGTTTTGGATAGATAAACTGGTAGGCTGCTTCAGGACTGCTTATACGGGGTTTTTCCTCTTCAGTGAAGGTCTCAAGCCTGCGGGCCAGTTCGAACAGTGCGGTTATCTCGGCGGCCTTGGCGGCTCCTACACCGTGTATTTCCTGCAGTCTGGTAGGGGATGTGCGGCTGAGTTGCTGGATGTTATATGTGGCCAGTATACGGCTGCAAAGGTTCAGGACGTTCTCGCCTTTGGTGCCGGTGCGCAGGATAATGGCAAGCAGTTCTGAGTCTGAGAGGGCGGACGGGCCGTTTTTTAGGAGCCGCTCCCTTGGCCGGTCCTTTGGCTGGAGGTCCTGGATCCTGATGTGGTATTCAGACATGTGGATTACTGTATAAATTTTTGAGTATATAAAGTGTGCGATTTTAGCCGGTGTGAATATATTGCACTGACATTGTTTATACGATTGATCCGGCGCATTGGCATATTCGCTGGTTAGCGGGAGCCTTAATAGCTGGTTGATCAGGTGTAAGTAGTTAGATTCCCGGTAGTTCCTGAACACTTGACAAAAAAAGGTGTTAATGGAAATAGTATACAGGATTAAAATAATAATAATAATAATAATAATGAGAACTCATATTATTATCACCAATATTAACGAATTTCGCAGGAGAATTATATCTATCATAAAATCAGTTAAACACATGAGTCTATTGATAAATTTGCATAAAAGATCACACAGATTTAGTAAAATGGAGGCTATAATCGAATAAAACAATGGTGCAGTGTTGTGTTTTTTCAACTCCGCTAAGACTCATAAAGGCAGTTCAACGAAACAAGATAGGATTTATTTAAGTTTTCAAGAGGTATACGATAATGAAGATAATTAATGCAAGATCAGCACCCGTATCTCCAAATCCACATGGTGTCCATGCATCAATGATCCATGATACTGAGCATGTTCAGGCGGTACATATCACATTACAGCCAGAAGAAGCGTTAAAACTTCACGCAACGCCGGTTGACGTCTTTTTTTATATACTTGAAGGACGTGGTATCGTTGAGATCGGAGGCGAGCGAAAGGAGGTTACAGCAGATAGATTCATCGAGAGTCCGGCGCGGGTTCCACACCGTCTGCTAAATGAAAGCGATTCGATATTTCGGTTTCTGGTTGTGAAAACACCGAGACCAAAGGATAAGACGCGGTTGCTGTGAAATGAAGCCCTCCACATTAGAGCTGTGGTTGGGACAAGCTATGGTCAATGCAACTTCAGTAGCCAGAGACATGAGATACCCCCCAGGTCTGCTGTGGGGAGCTTCATTGTCAAAAAATCTCATTCAATTCATAAAGGTGTGTTTACGTGAAGGACTCGTGGTCCTGTGCTATACACAGACACTCAGGAGTACGTATGTCATATCCCTGTCCACAGGCACTTTTTGTATGATCCGATTATCATTTTCACGTCAGAGTCAACAATTCCGTCCATCGTGAGATATTTATCGATAAAGTCCTGTAATTCAATGACGGACTGGAACATCGCCTCGCAAAGGACGTTGAACCTTGAATTTGTGCGATACATAGCTACGATATGATCCTGGCTCTTGACCTGCTCTATAACATTTTGCATGTGTATATTGTCCACTTCCAGACTTATAAAAACCTTGACACATTTTTCTGCCTCATTACAATTGAGAAGTAGAATAAATCCGTCTATAATTCCTTTTTTAACCATTTCATTAATTCGTCGCCTGACAGTTCCCTCACTCACGCCTATTTCGTTTGCGATTTCAACATTGCTCATTCTTGCATTATCGCTGAGTAGATTAATGATCTTCATGTCAAGATCATCGATAGGCAGCGTATTGAGTAAGTCCGCACAGTTCTCCTTTCTCCAACATTGGATTTCACTGTCTCCCATGAGTACTAATATACATTGGCAGTATATAACACTGTCCGACGATATTCGTTACAGAATTACAAAATCTATTTATATAATTACGAATGACAGATATAACATCATCAGGCAAGAAATGTGAACATTATGACAGATGAAGAATATAAACAGCTCCTGCATAACGAGGTCGTCGATGCAGGCTTGTGTACATTCTGCGGCCTATGTGCCGCTATCTGTCCGAATGGCAGAATCGAGTTCAAAGCAGATGGTCCCATCTTGAAGGAAGAGTTTCCAATAAATAGAAAGGGCGATGTAAGGGTTTCTGCCAGCGCGTGGTGACGTTTGTTTCAAAGATTAGTCCAAACATCTTTGGTTTCAAAGCAAAACCGCCATTGCTGCTTGATCAAATCTAAGGGACCCGGTTGTCAGAGGAGAATAACAATAAAGAGTCCGGCGCGAATTCCGCACCGTCTGCTCAATGAAAGCGATTCAATATTTCGGTTTCCGGTTGTGAAAACACCAAGACCGAAGGATAAGACGCAGTTGCTTTAAAATAAATGAAACGGACAATAAAATAAATCATAGTTAATAAACAAAAGGTGAAATAAATAAATGAAGATCAGAAATAAAACCATTCCAGACAGGATCATGGGATCTGCCAGGGTCCTGGTTGTTCTATTATTCTGTCTGCTGATCGCATCAACAGTATCAACTGCTGCTGCGGGGATGCATAACACTATCCAGGAATATGATGGCGCAGGAACATGTATAGTGTGTCATCAGCAAGCTGGTGAGGATTTTGTAACTTCTATCCATAACACCTGGCTTGGTACGGCTGAATATATTGATGGAAAAAATGGCACCCAGACAGGTAAACTCACAAGTGTAAACGATTTCTGTATAGCTGTGAAATCAAATGAAGCCTTATGTGGTAATTGCCATGCCGGGTATGGCTTACTTGAATATGATTTTTCAATTGAGAAAATAGATTGTTTAATCTGCCATGCACCGGATTACAAGAAGACAGCATCAGGTCCTCATCCTGACATCAATGCAACCGAAGCT
>DAOUWY010000289.1 GCA_030666885.1 Methanosarcinales archaeon | reverse complement strand
TATCAGAATAGAACGAATATTGGACAGGCAGAGCAGGAATATGGTAATAATACCAATGGACCACGGCATATCAGTGGGCCCTGTGGCCGGGCTGGTAGATTTGCCAAAAATGGTTGATAAGGTTGCCGAAGGTGGTGCCAATGCAGTGCTGCTCCAGAAAGGTATGGCAAAGCACGGGCATAGGGGTTACGGGTCTGATGTGGGGCTTATCATCCACATGAGTGCATCAACTGCCCTTGGCCCCGATCCAAATGATAAGGTACAGGTCTGTTCTGTAGAAGAGGCCATCAAACTGGGTGCGGATGCTGTCAGCGTTCATATCAATATAGGTAGCGAAACAGAATCGGACCAGCTTGAGAAACTGGGAGGAGTAGCAGAAGACTGTGACTTCTGGGGCATGCCCCTGCTGGCCATGATGTATCCCAGGGGAAAGAACATCGCTGATTCCAATGACCCTGAACTGGTAGCACATGCTGCACGTGCAGGGGCAGAACTGGGAGCCGATGTGATCAAGACCAACTATACCGGTGACCCTGACACATTCAAGGATGTTGTTGCCGGATGCCCGGTCCCTGTGGTCATGGCAGGCGGTCCCAAGACCGAAACAGATGCAGAGTTCCTGGAAATGATCCGGGGCAGCCTGGATGCAGGTGGCAGGGGCGTAGCTATAGGTCGAAATGTATTTCAACATCCCGATCCAACAAAAATGACCAGGGCAATCACCAGGATAGTGCATAACAATACAAGTGTGGAGGAAGCCCTGGAGGAACTGAAGTGAACGTCGATAAGACATTATGGATAAAGGCAGATACCGGAGACTGGGATGACCGGAAACAAAGGATTACAACCGGACTTGAATCCGGAGTAGACTTCGTCCTGGTCAATGAAGACGATATTGCACTTGTACGGGAACTGGGCAGCATAAAAGTGGCTGCCTTTGTCAGGGACGGGGAAGGGGATGCAGATGTCTTTGTTGTAGGTAAGAACAGCGAAGGCGACGGTACACATCTGTTACCAAATGACCTGTCCGGAAGCAGTGATATCAACCTGGCCATCCAGTTAAAGGACAAGGGATTGACCACAGCCGGATATGTAGTGATCCAGGATAAACAGTACGAGGAGTTTGCTGCCGAACTGGGCAAGGTCTGTGATTATATCATCGTGGTAGGAACGGACTGGAAAGTCATCCCGCTGGAGAATCTCATAGCAGCCCTGCAGGAACTGGACGTTAAGATTATATCGGGTGTAAGGGATGCAGAAGAGACCATATTGGCATACGAGACAATGGAACATGGTTCGGACGGAGTGCTACTTGATACCGATGACCCGTCTGAGATCAAGAGAACAGTTA
Source organism: Methanosarcinales archaeon (assembly GCA_030666885.1). GTDB lineage: Archaea > Halobacteriota > Methanosarcinia > Methanosarcinales > Methanocomedenaceae > Methanocomedens_A. The sequence goes on along the minus strand of DAOUWY010000289.1, from coordinate 1,521 downwards.
GGGCTGTAGAGCAAACCGGATCAGAGGAAACGTCCCTTAGTGTTGCTACGATCACCAAGGTCAAGCCTGTTGGAATGGGTGACCGTGTCTGTGTAGACACATGTTCCTTAATGACGCTTGGTGAAGGTATGCTGGTTGGCAGCCAGTCCAACGGCCTGTTCCTGGTACATTCCGAATCAGAGGACAGCCCCTATGTTGCAGCCAGGCCATTCAGGGTGAATGCGGGTGCGGTCCATGCCTATGTCAAGGTGGGTGAGCGAACCCAGTACCTTTCAGAACTTAGTGCGGGGGATGAAGTGCTGGTAGTGGATTCAAAAGGAGGCCAGAGGCCTGCTATAGTAGGTCGGGTCAAGATAGAGAGAAGACCCATGTTGCTTGTTGAAGCCAGTGTGGATGATTATATTGTCAAGACCATACTCCAGAACGCCGAGACCATCAAACTTGTAGGCAAGGACGGCAAACCCATTTCAGTAGCCGCCCTGAAGGAAGGCGATGAAGTGATGGTCAATTATGAGGACACTGCCCGGCATTTCGGTATGAAGATCGAGGAAACCATTATCGAAAAATAACACGGTAGAAAGGAATGGTACACATAGGAGATGTTGACCTGGGCCAGGGCCCTGGCATAGTGGCTGCCATTGGCACTGACCCAGTCCCGACTGCCAGTAAGGCCAGGTCAATGGGTGCCCACATCCTTGAAGTAAGGATAGACCTGCTGGGCATAAAGGATGAAAAGGAACTGGCCCTGCTGCTGGATGAATTACATGAACGGGTCGGCCTGCCTATCATAGCCACCAACCGCTGCCAAAAGGAGGGTGGACATTGGAACGGTAGTGAGGATGCCAGGGTGGAACTGCTTTTGTCTGCACTGACCAGGGTGGATGCTGTGGATGTGGAACTTTCCGCTCCCCTGCAGAGCAGGGTGGCAGATGTGGCAAAATCATTGAACAAGGTATTGATAATCTCGTCCCATGATTTTAAGGTCACCCCCCCTGCCAGTGTTATGACAGCTACCTTGCAGCAGGCCATGGACGACGGGGCAGATATTGCCAAACTTGCAGTTACCCCCAACAGCACTGCCGATACACTGGCCCTGCTTAAAGTCACACAGGAAGCAGGCTTTCCTGTTAGTACCATTGCCATGGGAAAACTGGGAAGCCATACCAGGGTGGTGGCACCTATCTATGGTTCTGTGCTTACATACGGCGCAGTGGAGGATGCGGTGGCACCGGGCCAGTTGAGGATAGATGAACTTAAACACTTTATGGAAATGCTGATATGAAAAAAATATTTGCGGTGTTAGGAGATCCTGTAGAGCACAGCCTGTCGCCTGTTATGCACAATGCCGCCTATAAGGCCCTGGGTATGGATTGTGAATACCACAAGTTCAGGGTTACCATGGATGATCTCGAAGCGGCTATTAAAGGTGCCAGAGCCATGGGTTTTGGTGGGCTCAACCTTACCATTCCCCTTAAGGAGAAGGCCCTGGAGATTGTGGAACCGGACATCATGGCCCGGGAT
>DAOUWY010000034.1 GCA_030666885.1 Methanosarcinales archaeon | reverse complement strand
TGGCTGCCCTTGTTTGTAGATACGGGACTGGAAATAAGATATTTCTTTTATTCCCTTCATCTTCCTTTGAGATTTTTTCATGTTTTATATTGTTCGTAACTCTGTTATCCTGTAATAATGGCTTATCTGTCCTCTTTGTGACTGCATTTTTATCTATTGAAAATTGAGGAACTGTTCGTATAGTTGATAATTCCAAAGAACGCCTATCTGTATTTAATGCCTGTATTTCAGATGGCAAAGGATAAACGGGCCTGTTCACTTCTAAACCGTCATTCCCGCGATCAACTATTCTTTGTAAATGACTTCCGATTATTGGTTTTACGGAATCTAATGCTATAGTGGCTGCCCTTGTTTGTAGATTTGGAACTGCATTTTTACTTTCCAAAGGTCTGGATAACATTTTTACCGGAAAGTGCCTTTTGTAATGCAATGGCTGTATTACGGATACTGGATAATGAATCCTGTGATCCTGTTTTGAACTGGCGTTCTCCACATCTACAATATTTCGAAAAAAAGCGACAGTTGCAATATCTTTAACACTTGAAGGTATATCAGCTAACCCGGTTCTTTGATATAAAACAGGAACTAAAATGGGATTTATTTCTTCTCCATCATTCTGTTGCAGTTCATTCTTCACTCTTTGGGATTGTGTGGCAAAAGCCGGATAAATGAGATTTCCCGATGTCCGATAAAAACCAGATACATTTAGATTTGCAGATGACTGGGATGGTGCTTCGTTTCTTTTATTGATATCTTGTAATATTCCTATGGTATGGGTTAATGATGTAGTTGTCTTTGGATAAAGTTCTTTCTTGCCATAGACATAATGTATGGGATTGTGGAGTTTTTGAAAATAAGAGTGAGAGCCCGAAGTGTGTATCAACTTTATTATTAATTTGAGATATAAAAAATGAGATGTGAAGATATTGTCAATTAACTTTTCATGGTAGATATTTATTTTTTTTTCGGCTGTTCGTGTGTCAAACAATCTGGAAAATATTAATAACGGCAGCCTCCAGTATCTTCTGGAGATTCCGTATTTGTTTGCAATCTGTTGAGAAAATTGAAAACCTCTCAGTCCAATAGGCACCTTTGCCGTATTACTCTGTAGGCTATGTGATGTTGCCGTTAACTTCCCTTTCCAATGCATCGATTTCCTGCGATATATTCATGTTCATATTCATTTACATTTTCAAGCGATAATAGAAGGGGAACAATTGCTAAAACAACCCATGATGGGCCAACACCAGTGACTCACTGGCAACTGTACCACTTGAAGCATTGAAGATAGGGCCTTCCCATTTAATGGGGAATGCTTCGAAGAAGTACCACCAATCTACCATGTTTCTTGAGTTATCAAAAACATAAATTGTCCCGTTTTTCCGTTCAATTGTTCCATATATCACATCCTGGTACCAGTTCCAAAGATCAAAATCAGTGATTCCACGCTTTAATGTGATATCTGTATATGTTGTACTTTTTGGGAGCTGATGCTCAAAGTCGTTGACTCCCCCTTCTTTAAATTTATGGACTTCAGTTGAAATAGTCAAGCCTGAAACATCGGTAAATCCGGCTGCGATGATTCCATCTATTTCAACTGAAAAATTAAAGGTGCTATAAGGATCCTTCCGGTCTCCAACATTTGGCATTATTTCTCCTATATATCAAAAAGGTTTTTCCTTTCATCTCCACTAAGCTTCTTGTTTATTTTACTTATCTCCTCACACCATTGCTGACGCTCTCTATGCTCCATATTCATAATGGTCCCATAATCCCAATTAACGTAATATGCTAAAAAGGCTACCTCCTCGTAAAGGCTAGATAGGGGGTAGCCGATCATTCCCCCAAATATGATGCCTCCACATCAAATTTATGTTCACACTTCGGGCACACTGCCTTAATTGTATTAGAACCATTCTGGTTGATCCTAGAATACATCTCCTGAAGATATGTAAAGTCCCCTGAAAAGAGTTCTTCAATAACCTTGGTATTTATTATATTAAGAGTCCCCAGACTGGTAACAACCCTCGAAAGGAGAATGACTGCTAAATATGCGGGATTATTTTGAACCCTTGGGTCTTTCATAGGCAGTATCTCATCTGCTGCCGTAGCTAGCCTCATCTTGCCTTCTTTATGAAGAGTCCCATCCCCATCCACATAACCCATGGGCAGGACAAAATCATATTCTGTTTGTAAAACTCCCATTTTGCCTCCTGTTATTTCATCCATATTACTTCGTCCTTGTTACCCCTTCATGCAAGATTTCAAATGTTTCTATAACCACATCGTTCGCCTTTGCGCTGAAATCCGAGGGATCGTACTTAGTGGGCCATGCCTCCAAAATATTCCATTGTGCCTTATCATTTCCTTCCTCATCGATCAATATCAGCGAGATGCTTTTTCTTGCATTTATTGCACCGAAATCTTCAACCTGTTTTTTCCAGTTATAAAGATCCATTGAGTCAGTTATCCCTTTCTTGAGGGTTATACTTGCGTATTCCGTGAGGCCTGAAAGCTTTCTCTGGTGTGGTAAATCCGTACCTTCCCTGTAATCAACGGATTTTGTTGTTGAATCAGGGATGGTTGCATCTGCAAAACCTGCTACTTGAATACCTTCAATCTCTACCCTAAATTTGAAATTTCTATATGGATCATTCCTTTCTCCAGGCATTTAATATTCCTCCTTTTATTAATTACATTTGTTTATTTCGACAGTGTTTTCTGACTGATCTTAATTATTACAAACTCTGCCGGTTTTACGGGTGCTACTCCAACTTCTATGATCAACTGTCCTGCATCCCTGACCTCAGGAGGATTATTCTCAGCATCGACCTTGACAAAAAATGCCTCCTCTGGCGAGTTTCCGAATAAAGCCCCGTCTCTCCATGTCCTTAAGAGAAATGCTGTAATGTTCCGTATTACATTTCCCCATAGGGCAGGAGTATTTGGCTCAAATACTACCCACTGGGATGCCTCGTCAATTGACTCTCCAAGGAAAAGAAATAGCCTTCTGATATTGATATATTTCCATTCCGCGTCCGCAGAGAGTGTTAATGCACCCCATATGCAAATTCCAGATCCCGGGAACGAACGTATGACATTTATTGCTTTGGGATGCAACTGGTCATGTTCGCCTTTTGTTATGATCCTCTCAATGCCGATCACTGAATCGAGATACCCCTCTGAAATGCCGGCAGGTGCCTTATGAACTCCTCTAGTTGAATCGGTATGTGCATATGTCCCGGCAACTGCCCCTGATGGAGGTATATCCATTTTCGTTCTTGTCACCGGGTCACTGATTGAAACCCATGGATAGTATAATGCTCCATACGAGTTGTTAAATGCATTACCTGCATAAGCTCCAGTTCCCTGTTTAAAATCTATAATATCTGTTGGTTCCAATCCAATTGGAGGGTCGGCAATAAAGAAGCAGTCTTTTCTTTGTTTACAATAATTGAGACAATCCAAAATAATCTCTCGAAGTCCTGCTATATCAGGTATTGCGACAATATTTATATCATCAACCTTATCAAACGCATATAGTCCTTTTTTTTTGTTGGTTTTATCAATAAAGTCAACAGCACCTGATCCATCATCACCGTCCGTTAACGGGTAAGAGCCATTGGCAGGCCTTTGATCCGAATCAACTGCAGTAATAAACGTTGAGACATCATTTATTTTCTCTTCAATATTTCCTATGGAAATTCCATCAAATACTTCCATAGATTCATATTCGGTCTCACTTGCTTCCCTGTATTCAACAGTGAGGTCAAAAAATTCATTCGCATCAAGCGTTTCATCAGATGGGTCCTCAATCAGTATGTTGATTCTGTCACCCCACATTCCTTCTGAAGTGGCTGTTATAGTAATTGCATCATCTGTGTCACCACCATTTCTGATTGTTATATCTGAACTATCCGCACCATCTGGTGCAGCTCTTACTACATAACATGTGGTCCCTCCTTCTGCAAAGAATGAATATACAGCATAAGCTAAATATCCATTGGAAATAAAGGTTCCAAATTCTTTCACGAACTGACTCCAGTTTGTGACCAATACTGCTTCGCCAATAACTCCTTTTTCAGCAATGCCTACAAATGCTCCAGTGGACGTGCCGACGCCAGCGATGGGTTTTACCCCACTTGATACTTCTTTTACATACACTCCAGGGGACATAATACTTGCCATATTTATACCTCCATATTAAAAATCTTCTAACAATACTATTATTAATTCATTATCTATTATTAATTATTATTCTATCTCATCTTCACTTTCATCTTCATCTTCGATTTCACTCGGTGGTTCTTCTTCACTTACAACAGGCTGTTGAACCAAGGAAATAATACCCTTGTCAATTAAAGTTTGCAAATGCAGTGATGAAAGTTCTTCCTCTGTAACATTGGCAGTGCCTTTTGCCATAATGTTAAGATTTTTGCCACCTACCAAATTAACTATTATTCTCTGTTTCAGTCTATTTCTAATAACAACCATAGTTCCTCCATTATTAATTTAAATTGATATAATATAATTTAATTCACATTCTTCATTTTTGCCTATACAGGGCTTGCCCGTAAATTGATAACTTAACTTGAAATTATTACATTGTTAACGTTTGTTCAAACACCTCCTGCTATTCTTCTGTTAATTTAATTGTTTCAGTGCGTGTAGTGGTATCTTTTTCTAAAAGAACATCGATTTGTTGAGATTCATATCCATTTTTGACAATATGTAAATTAATAGTGCTATCTTCACCTATCGAATCAAATACGATAAAAAAATTACCATTGTCTTCTGAAATTGCACTTTCAGTCATATCTTCAATCGTTATGGAAGCCTCGGGAAGTGGTTTATATTCCGTATCGGTAATCTTTCCTTTCAGGACTGTTATACCTTCGGGGAAAGGATAATTGGCATTTGGATTTAGAAATATATCAACAAAAGGTTGTTCGGGGTTGATAGATGTAGTGTCAATAGTAAAGTTATCATATTTATAGAATGTTCCTCCTGCTGTGATCTGGTATGTTCCTTCTAAAAGATCTGTGAAAAGAAAATATCCTGTGCTATGTTCAATAATATCTTCCTTTATTCCCGAAGCTATTACGGACACATCCCCGATAACCATTGTATCAGTGGTTAAATTATCTTTTGGCATTACAGCCATCGTCAGGATTGTTGTTATCCTTTCTGCAAAAATCATTGTCCAGCATCCATCATATATAAATCGATATCCTTCTTCTGAACTCTTTTAATCTCGGCAATGGGCTTTCCTGAAGGTATTCTGACAGGTGTCAGAACATACGAGATAGAAAGTTTGAAATCCTTATCAGGAAATCTTTCCCAAAGTTTGCTTAAGTTATCAAATGAAAGATTGTCAGGAACGATCTTTATCGCATCATTTCCGCTATTTCTCAGGTTATCATTAATCATCTCGTCTGTAAATACGGAATTGTCATAAAATATCTGCATAATTTTTTCTATGATCATGAGTTCTTTATCTTTACTTCGAGAAAAAGGAGTGAAGACATAATGCAGGTCAATGACCAGAGGTGGATACTGCATCTGACCTGTGCCTATTGGTTCTGGTTCCAAATTTCGAAGAAAACTGTTCTCGACTACCTGATATAAAAATATTGAAAGGATTGGTTTGTTAGTTTCCTCAACGTCTGCGGGTGAATCAAATGTGATCGAATCCTCGTCAGTAAGTTCCGGGATTTGCTGCAGAATCTTTTTTAGAGTTTCACTAACATCTTTTATGATCGTCATTTATCTCTCGTTCATTTCTAGAATTCATAATAAGGTTCAAAGTCGGTCTTTATAAAAGGTTTTCCCATCTTCTCGTATTCTCTTCTTGCTGCATGCATGATATGATTCATTCTTATTTCATTAGACTCCTCAGCGGCATAAAATGCAGCTGCTACAGCAATATTCTTAATATTACCGCCTGCGAGTTTCAATTCCTTTGACAGGAATTTGAAATCTATATCTTTGGAAAGTGGTGCAATCTTCGGAAACATACCAGTCCATATCAGTTTTCTCAGCGTTTCATTAGGGAATGGAAACTCAACCAAAAATTGTATCCTCCTTAAAAATGCATCATCGATATTTTTACTGAGATTCGTAGCAAGAATAACAATACCTTCATATTCCTCCATTTTCTGCAACAAATATCCTATTTCTATATTAGCATACCTGTCATGTGCATCTTTAACTTCAGAACGTTTTCCAAAAAGGGCATCGGCTTCGTCGAAAAACAGGATCGCATTACTGGTCTCGGCTTCTTTAAAGATTTTATTGAGATTTTTTTCTGTTTCACCTATATACTTACTGACAACACTGGACAGATCGATTTTATAAATATCCAGTTCCACATCATTAGCGATAATCTCTGCAGACATGGTTTTACCTGTACCCGATGGCCCGGAAAAAAGGACATTCACTCCTTTTCCAATAGATAATTTCTCGTCAAATCCCCAGTCCAGATATACGGTACCCTTATATTTGATGTGCCCGCTAATTTCTTTCAACTGTTTTTTTATATCCACCGGAAGGATAATATCTTCCCAGGTATGGCGGATATCTATCTTTTTGGCTAAAGTTGTAAGACCCTTATTGGACTGGGCTTTGCAACCCTCGTAAAGGTCACTTGAAGATAATTCAGACACACCGACATTTTTTTTTTTCGCAATATTACATGCTGTGAATATGGCATCCTGTATCTGACCACCACTTAAGTTAAATTTACTGGCAAGCGGGATGATAACATCATCAGATAAATCAGATCGACCGTCTAAGAATGATTTCCACATTTGTTGGCGAAGTGCGAAAGAAGGGAGAGGGACTTCATGCCTGATAAATCCATGTTTTTTTAAAACCGCTTTTGGTTCCCATGCAATTTCACTTGATAAAAAAACCCAATTTGGAAAGTAGTCCAGTTCCTGAATTAAGTTCATTGCATTAATTCCGCTAGCTTCATCCTTCAATAGAGTATCAAACCCTTCAAGATACAGTAATGAATTTTGCAATTTAGCTTCCCGGACAACAAGATCGAGGGTTTCAAAGGTTTCGTCCTTTGCCAAAGCTTTTGAATCTACTATAAGTAAAGGCATCTTTAATCCTTTACAAATAGCCTCAGCCGTCAATTTTTTTCCAGTGCCATAGGGTCCGTGAAATAAGAAAATCAAAGGGATCTTTTTACGGGAATGCCATTTTATAAGCTCTATCAAGTTGTTCTTATTATCTGCCTCCAACATGAGGTCCCTGAAAGACCTATTTGGCTCGATCTTCTTTGAAAAATCCCGTATTCCCGAATCTATTTCATCGGACCCCAGGAGAAAGTTAATTATCCTCTCATCGATCTTTATGTATTTAGACAACAGAGGAAGCTGGTCATCCTGACCATCATATAGATAAATAAGCCGGTTCCTGATCAATGGGGATGTGGGTAAAAATGTCTCCCTTGCTGTGAACCTTTCTTCTACGGATGAAAACAGGATATTCATCACCAAATCTACTGTGGGGCGCTTTTTTGTTACGTCATTCTGAAGATAAGAGTAAAGTTTTTCATACCGCTGATCCAGTTCAGGTGCCAGGCAGATTAAGAGTATATCTATTTCGAAGGGAGTAAGATAAAAGAGTACTGACAACATGTGATGCCGCAGTTTTTTCCCTCTTTCGATACTATTTTTTTTCTTTTGGTTAATTTCCCTTGTTAATGTTTCAATATGCTCCAGTTCCGGATCTGAATATGGACCGGATCTCTTTTCAAACAGAGGAGTCTGCAAAATTGTATCTATTTCATCTTCGGATATGTATAAACCGCGAAGATCATCCATAAATCCCTGCTGGTTTGCCCGATATTTATTTAAGTAAAAACGGATAACCAAGTCAATTCTATGAAGTTCATCAAGAAGATATTCAATATCGGTATTATAGACTGTTATATTGTCGATAGAGAGTAATGTACCGGAATTCTCTTCGGATTCAGGAATAACTTTCATATAATTGTCACTTCTATAGTCCTCTTACAATCAGTCCGGATATCTGCCCGATTCTACAATCTACTATATGCCATTAGCACTATATCACAATCAGATAATTTCCCTAATGATTTCAACCTGTCCACTTCGATCAGGAATTTTCCAAAAGCATTTTCATCCAGATTTTTTTTATCTGCAAATTTCATTGCAAGACTCTTTAATTCCTTTCTGGATGAAAATTTTTTGGGGATTTTACCATCAAAAAAATCAAATATCAGGCCACATTTTTTGTGTCCTATGGTTGACGTAGATGGATTAGCTGATGTCTGTATATAATCTTTAAATGTTTCTCCCTCGATAAACTCACCACATTCACATAAAATCATGTAACCACCCCTGATTTGCAGATATTTAATGCAATTGACAATGTATCCACTAATTGAAAGGAGTTTTCATCGCCAAATTGCTCGCTCCTTAATTCTAAATTATATTGAAACAATTATTGATATTAAACAAATATTGAAACAAGTTAATATATTAATTTATACTATATTAACTTTTCTAGATTTTAGGTCTTGGGATAATATTATTTTTGTAATCGATATGCAGTGGCATTTTTGCACAAAAGACAAAATTTAAGGTTCTGTGTATAGAGCTGTCCGGTAATTCAAAATCCGAGACTTTTTAATTTATTCTGGATAAGTGGATCATGTAAAAAAAGAATAACCGCAGAGGACGCGGGGGATCGCAGAGGGTTGTTTTTTTCTCTGCGTTACTCTGCGCTCTCTGCGGTTTTTCGAATCGTCCCACAAAATAATAAAAAGTCACTCACAAATAGATTTCTGTGCAACAAGGATGATTTCTAAGGATCAACTTTTGTCTCTTCGAGAAAATTCCAGCATTCTGTCATTCCATCACTTTGATATCAGTCGTACAACAAACGGGTCTTTTCATCTGCAAGTGTCGGTTGAATGATCTCCTTCCAACGGGGAGAGTTCCATGTCCCGAGTGTCGTATGCATCTCATAGTAGTTCTGGGGGATAGGATGCGTCCCGATCACAACGTCAAGCCCATACTTTGCCCGGATAAAATCACGAAAGTTGGTTACACGAGGACATGGTGGATATCCGACGACCAGTCCTGTGGCGAGGTGTATCACTTCTGCCCCGTTCTTCTTCATCTCCTCCGGAGCGTATTCGATATTTCCACCAGGGCAGCCACCACAAGCAGTATATCCGACCAGTTTCACTTCTTTATCCTTATAAATGCTGAATGCACCTTCCCTGTTGTTGAGCGCTCTCAGACATTTGCCTCCGGCACACACATGGTAGCGGTCGCATATAATAATCCCAATCCGGATCTCATCACTCATTTTACGTACTCCGTATCTTTTAATTTATAATACGGGTTCTTATGGATTGTGGGTAATAAATGCTTTTTGGACATGATCTTCCATCCCGGACCATTTTCACTCATATACCCAAAAACCTGGCTTCAATAGATTCTTTCATACAGGACCCACGAACGATTGAAACGAAGCCGTCACCACGCAAATTATGTCAATTATGTCTGATATTTTTATAGTTAACCTATATAATAGTGTGCAAATAGTCACAAAAATTACCGAAAAGTATTTCAAACAATAGCACCCCAAATAAATACTATGAACCTAACGTCTACAGTGAAGACCATGCTGGTAACAGCACTGATTCTCGCATCAGTCCTGGCAGGGGGATGTCTTAGGGAGTATGACACCACCAGCCTTGCCATCAATAAAGTAGACATCTCGGCCGACGTTATCGATGATGACACCGTCCGGCTCAACATCATCACTTATGTAAGCAACAGTGGCAAGACCTCCGGTGAAGTAGAGATACAGGCAAAAGCATACAACCTGGGTACCAACCTGCTAATGGCAGATGAGAAAATATCTATGGGCAACATCGGCAAGGACAGGACCCAAAACGGCACAGTGGAGTTAAATGTTCCAATTACAGGCAACTATCGAATTGAGGTAACATTATACGAGGACGGCGGGCAGATAACATCGGGCACTGCTACCATATCAGGCCTCGAATCCCTGCTCACCAGCCCAAAGCATTCATACATCAACATCCGTGACGTGGATGTGGCTATGTTATCAAGAGGCGATACCACCACTATCCTGAAGGTTACCACCTTCCTGGACAACTACGGGAGGTCGGATTCGTCACCCTTAACGGCACTGGTGAAATTGCGTGATGCCAGGACCAACCTAATAGGCCAGAGTGGCAATATCAATGTAGGCGTGGTAAAGGCAGATACCACTGTGGTCAAGAATATCGAACTTGAAGTGCCAAAGGACAGGGACTACAGGGTGGAGGTAATGATATTCGAGAATGACCGCATTATTACCGAATATGGCATATCATTCTTCATGGCGCCCGACAGTCAAGGTGATGAAGATGTGGTAACGAAGACCAGGTCCGTGAGTACAATCAAGACTATTACTACTGAGTTCGTAGTGCCGGAATCCTCCCAAAGACCTTATGATGATGTGTACAGGACAGGGGATTACGGTGGCCCGATCCCGACGAAAGAACCGGGCTTTGGCATAATGAGCGCAATGTTAGGTCTGGTGGTTATGGCTGTGATACTTGGAAGAAGAAAAAATAAGGTCAGGTGAAGATGGATGGAAGAGAATGAAACTGCTAAGAAGAAAGGACAAACAGACAATGTCAGTTTATTCAGGACAGGCATGATTATAATCATGCTGCTTATATTGCTGGTTGCTTCCTTCGGGTTTTACCAGGGCATGCACAGTGCCATCCATGACCTGTTTGATTACCGGTACACTAGCCTCATAGGATCCATCTTTGATCTGGCAATAATAGCGGCCATACTCTATATTGTCAGGGAATTCTACATAAAAAAACAATAAACCTTACTTTTTGCACATCTCAAAACTGCTTTAATCTCGTATATAGGATACGTGCATCCACTGCTTATATTGGGTGTTTCAACATATTTGTTGAACGTAGGCTGGGAGCGGTAGGTTTTTAATCTTACGGCATTGTCTGGCAAACTAAGACTGAAAATTCCCATCCAAAATTGACCCCTTTTTCCCTTTGGATACTTATCCCCGTTAACGCTCATGTTCTGAAACTCCAGCCACTTGCCATCCTCGCTCTGATAAGGTATGAGGTTTCTATCGCTTACGTATTGTTTTTGTTATAAAACGTACATGAAATTCTTCGAAT
>DAOUWY010000379.1 GCA_030666885.1 Methanosarcinales archaeon | reverse complement strand
TGACGCTCATAGGTCCCCGCAGGTCGGGAAAAACAACCATCATTTACCAGCTTATAGACTCACTTTTACAAAGCGGAACCAGTCCGAAGAATATCATGTACATATCCCTGGATGATCCGGAAATAACCCTGGATATGGGAAATGACCTATTTATCAGGCTGTTTGAATCGTACCAGGAGATCATCTTACGAGAATTAAAAGACGGGAAAATATACATATTCATAGACGAGGTCCAGTATTTCAAAGGCTGGGAGATGTGGCTGAAAAAATATTTCGACCAGTATCCGAATATAAAGTTCATTGTATCCGGTTCAAGTTCGCTTGCCATAAAAGATGAATCTGCGGCTCTTACCGGACGCAATTTAAGGTTCCTGATATATCCGTTTTCTTACCGCGAGTTCATACGGGCTAAGGATAATATCCTGATAGAAAAGACAGCTTTTTCCTATGAAAACTTTGAAGATGCTTATAATGCTGCCCTTGGGGTAAAAAATAAGCTGGCACTCTTATTCCATGAATATCTTCACTGCGGTGGCTATCCGAGAACTGTTAATGAGGACGCTGGCAAATCCAGGCGAATATTAAAACAGTATTTCTATGATACGATATACAAAGATGTTTTAAAAATGTATTCTGTCAGGGACGTAAGGGCTCTTGAGAGTATTGCAGCATATCTTGCACAGAATACCGGTAACAGGTTCAGCTTCAGGAAAATTTCATCTGCCCTGGGTATTGATGTGGATACCGTGATCAGGTATGTCAGGTATCTTGAGGAAACGTACCTTGTTTTCATGGTGAATTATTTCTCCTATTCATCAAAAGCGGTCATGCAGAAAGAAAAGAAGATATATATGATAGATACAGGGCTCAGAAATGCCATTACCACATCTGCTGACGAACCTGTGCTGGTGGAAAATTGTGTATTTACCCATTTGATCAGGAAATTTGAAAACGTCAGTTACTGGCGGGATGTTGAAGAAGTGGACTTTGTAGTTTCGATTGATAATGCACTGTTACCTATAGAAGTTAAATACCAGAATTTAATAGGCCAGAGCGATATCAAGTCTGTTTTGAAATTCTGTAAGAGATTCAAGTTAAATAAAGGTGTCATAGTCACAAAGAATGATTTTAAAAGGGAAATAATCAATGGGATTGAAGTCTGGTTCATTCCTGTATGGCTGTTTATAGCAGTAATATAGTTGATGTCATCTATGGCTACAGGGCAGCCCCGATCCCATAAGCCCGCTCCAGTTCTTCGACATTCCCGGCAATCTCACCCTTCGCGTAAGCTGTTGGCAGCAACATATCTGCAATATCCACACCAAGGTAGTCCAGGGACAGCCTGAACATCGTAACAACAGGCTCACATGCATCAGCCCCTTCGGCAGATGGGATTACCAGCACTGCACGTTTGCCTTTCAACTTTTCAGTCTCGCTGTAGGGCAGCAGCCGGTCCATCAATAGCTTCATTGGTCCGGAGGGGCCGTACCAGTACAGGGGTGTGCCGAACAGGATCACATCAGCGCCCTCGATCCCGGGGTAGATATCCTGCATGTCGTCATCCCTGTTACAGACCCTGTCACCTGAACTGCAGTTGCGGCAGTCTATACACGGCAGGATGTTG
>DAOUWY010000226.1 GCA_030666885.1 Methanosarcinales archaeon | reverse complement strand
GGAAAAAAATTGTAGAAATCAATTACGATGCGGGGTAAATGAGGAAAACGATGTTAATCTTGGAATTATTACTAATCTACTTGTAGTGTTGCTTTTCGATTTAATAATAGTGCGTGTTACCCTTAAATTTGAAGCGGATACCAACAAATGTCAAAATGAAGGGAGCAAAATCTGTCAGTGATTATCTTGCTCAAGCAGATAGTGATCAAAAGGATCGATTTGAAGCGTTGAAAGATTTTCTCATTGCATTGGGAGATGACGTGCAAATGAAGACCTTGAAACATTATTTTGCTTTCAAAAGAATCAAGAACTTTGCTTGTGTTGAGATTCATAACCAGACAAAACAAATTTTGGCTTACGTAAAGGTTGATCCTGACAGTATTATCTTAGAAAACGGTTTTACTAGAGATATGCAAAATACTAGCCATTTTGGCACAGGTGATCTAGAAATTACTATTTCATCTGATACTGATTTTGACAAAGCTAAAGATTTGCTAATTAAAAGTTATGAAGTGAGTTGATAAACCTAACAAATACGCATCGTTGCCAAAGTGGATCAGCTCATGGCCCTCTGCGATGAACTGGAGGCCGGGCTGGTACAAGCGCAGACCGAAGGCGGGAAATTGATGGAGGCTGTAGTGCATCATGTGCTGGCGGGGTGATGTGGGAATCTTCAAGGGCGCCAGGGTGGAGTTGAGCGATATGGGCACCCGGTAGTAATGAAGTGATATGGGGGGCAGGAGAGCCGTAGTATTAAGTACCAATAAATACATATTGGTATCAATGACTTCCGTAAGTACACAGATAAACCTTCGATTGCCTCCAAAATTACAATCGGCTGCAGAGCAATACACTGAGAACTTTGGTTATCGGAATGTCCAGGAATTTATTCTTGAGGCAATAAGGGATAAGATATTCAGGGATAACCAATATGATGAAACTTTTTCTGCTAAAGAGATTGATCTGATTGAAAAGCTATTATCTGTTTCCATTGAAAAAGGCAAAATAAAAGATCAGAATGATATTATCAAAGCCTTGCGATGAAATTTGAAGTGGTTGCCACAGAATTTTTTATTGAGCAAATTGAAAATCTTGATAAAAAATCCACGGAACAGATAAAAGAAAAAATTAAACTGATTTCAGCAAATCCCTTTAGATTTAAAAGGATTCATTCTAAAACCGTTCATAATGTATTTAGGGTCAGGCTGAACATCCAGAGCAATGAAACAAGACTTATCTATGCAGTATTGTCACCCAATATTGTACTTGTATGTTTATTGAATCGGAAAAATAACTATACTGATCTGGAAAAATACCTGGAAAAAATTCAATAATAAACATACTGAAGCAATATTTGGGCGACTAATCAGGATCGGCGATAAATCCAAATAATAAAGCGCCTGCCAGCCCCCACACCACAAGTGCGGGTAAAGCAGAGCGGGACGGGCATCCGGCATGGGTAAAGGCGAGAAGGGGGCGGTGAGAGAGTGGAAGAAGGAAGGGGCTGGAATCATTTCAATAAAAACCGCAGAGTTCGCAACGCATCGTCGCTAAAGTAGACCAGCTCATGATCCTCTGCGATGAACTGGAGGCCGGGCTGGCTCAGGCGCAGACCGATGGCGGAAAATTTATGGAGGATGTTGTGCATCAATTATATGGAGACGCACAATCGTAGACAATATACATAGAAGATGGAGGTTTAAATTGAGTGGCAAAAAATATACATGAAATTCGTGACCCGATCCACAATTTTATCCGATTGGATTCAAATGAGCGAAAAGTCCTGGATTCACGTCCTTTCCAGAGACTTCGGTATATCCATCAGCTAGGCCTTACATATCTATTATATCCAGGTGCCACACATCGAAGATTCGAGCATTCGTTAGGCGTAATGGAGCTTGCCAGCAAAGTCTATGATATTGTCACCAATCCTGCTATTTTGCATGATACTGTGAGAGATGAAGTGCCACAATTTGATTCATTCTACCATCAATATTGGCGACAGGTTCTCAGAATGGCAGCATTGTGCCATGATATTGGGCATTTGCCTTTTTCTCACACTGCCGAGAAAGAATTGCTCCCTGAAGGATGGAATCATGAACGTCTTACCCTTGAAATAATTCGAAGTGCTGAGATGGAATCAATATGGAAGGATATAAAGATCACATCTGATGATGTTGCTAAATTGGCTGTTGGTCCTAAATACTTCAGGGAATCCTATTTTAATAATTGGGAGGCTATTCTTTCAGAAATAATTACAGGAAATTCATTTGGAGTTGATCGAATGGACTATCTACTGCGCGATTCACATCACGCTGGAGTAGCTTATGGAAAATTTGATCATTATCGACTTATTGATACTCTACGTATTCTACCAAAAGAAGAAGATGGTTCTATTGAACCAGTTTTAGGTATAGAGGAAGGTGGGTTACATTCAGCTGAATCGCTTCTATTAGCCAGATATTTCATGTATACTCAGTTATATTTTCATTCTATTCGACGCATCTATGATATCCATCTTCAAGATTTTCTTAAGAAATGGCTTCCTGATGGATACTTTCACACTGCTCTCTTGGATCACTTACAATTAAATGATAATACAATATTAACTGAATTGTTCAGAGCGGCTGATGATGTAACTTTAAATGGGCATGATCCAGCAAGGAGAATTGTTAACAGAGAACATTTTAAATTGCTTTATCAACGTAACCCAAGAGACGTTAATGAAAATCCTGATTCGGCAAAAGCTGTTTTTAAAGCAGCTTGTAATAAATTTGGGAAAAATAATATCCGGAAAGATAATTACAAACAACGTGGTAATGGACATGAATTCCCAGTAATAACAGAAGATAATCAAATACTTTCATCTCTTGAACTATCAGACACATTAAAGAACGTCCCAATTGTTGCAGTGGATTATGTTTTTATTAATCCTGAATTGTATCAAGATGCAGAAAAATGGAAAAGAGAAAATATACAAACAATTATATTACTTAAAAAGGAGGAAAATCATGAATAGATTACAGGGTGATGTTGTAATACTTTCTTTAATCGATAATCTCAAGAAAAAAGGTAGCTGGTGTGGTGAAACACATATCCAGAAGGCCACCTATTTTCTACAGGAATTATTTGACATTCCACTTGGCTTTGAATTTATTTTGTATAAACATGGTCCGTTTTCATTTGATTTGAGTGATGAACTCACAGCAATGAGAGCAGATATGCTCATTAGATTACAACCCCAATCACGACCATATGGCCCTAGTTTAGTAACGAGGAATGGTGGCAAATCAATAAAAAACCATTTTTCATCAACTCTTACAAAATATGATAACAACATACAATTTGTAGCAAATAAATTCAGAGATAGAGGTGTGGCAGAACTAGAACGCCTGGCAACTGCACTTTATGTAACACTGGAAATTAATCCTAAAGGAAGTTCTGAATCTAGAACTCAGTGTGTTACTGAATTGAAACCACATATAAGTATGGAAGAAGCACTTGTAGCTGTAAAAGAGATTGATGAGATTATAAGAGGTTCTCAAAAACATAAATAATTTGAAGATAATTTGCATAGTTACTTCTAACTCATGGGCTCCCCTACACCTGCTTCCCACACACCTCATACCGGCCCATCTGCGATGAACTGGAGGCCGGGCTGGTGCAGGCGCAGACCGGGGGCGGGAAATTGATGGAGGCTGTTGTGCATCATGTGCTGGCGGGGTGATGTGAGTATCTTCAAGGGCGCCAGGGTGGAGTTGAGCGATATAGGCACCCGGGCAGAGTGAAGGCGAGAGGGGGCGGCGGGAGAGCTGATGAATAGATGGGGAATGTTTTGATTAAATAATTTCAAAATACTCCCATTTGACCTATAGGTTAACCTACCTTGCCACCAAACCAGCACTGGTGGCACTAATGTTCCTAGAAATCTCCAAAGAATATCTATCAACCTTCAATCGTCAAATACAAACACAGATTTACAACGAGC
>DAOUWY010000283.1 GCA_030666885.1 Methanosarcinales archaeon | reverse complement strand
ATCACATCGTCCTTTACCATATCCAGAAGTTCAGGCTGGCCGCTACCCATATCGCAAAATACCACCGCTCCGTCTTTCCCGTATACCAGTGCATTGACCATGTCAATCACTCCCTGGTCCAGGGAACTTACAATGGAGGTCTGGAAAACTATATTTGCCCTTAGCAGGGCTGTAGACATTATTCCGGCAGCGCTCAGGCCGTCTGCGTCGTTATGGGATATTACCCTTACAAAATTATGTTTCTCAAGTGCCTTTGCTGCTTCCCTGGCCAGAGAAACTAACGTTTCGGTCATCCCTGAATAATGGTAAAAATAGATGAAATAGTTGATGGAATGAACCATCAACCGATCTACTGGACTACTAACCTTTCAGCAGTGTCCGGATTGTATTTCCAGTCTGTTGGCATAACACCGTTCCTGCTGTAGTATTTGCCCAGGCGTCGTACCTTTGCCTCTGTAAGGTTCAGTGCCCTTTTGTTGTGCTGGTCCTTGTGGTTCTTTACCATGTGTTTTCTTAGTCTCAAAGCCTTAATGATCAAGTTTGAGATATCCTCTGGCAGGCTTGGAGCCACATCATTGTCTTCCAATATCCTTGTGACCTTTTTACCTGTGGATAATTTGATATCCGGCACACCATAAGTGTCCCGAATGATTGTGCCTATCTGACTGGTAGTTTTGTCCTGTTTGGCAAGTTCCACTACTTTTTTTTCTATATCTTCTGACGAAAGGGTAACCCATTGCGGGGCTTCATTTCTCAAGGGTTTTGTGGACCTTGATACGCCCTTTCTCCTGGTATGCATTCTAGCCAAATATGTTCCTCCGGTTATGATAATCCTGAATATTATTACGATTTAGTTATATATTATTGTGGCAAGGCGAAGTGGACAGGTTACCACACCATAAGATAAATAAGTTGCGTAAGCAACAGGTTATGGAGCCTATGGCGTCATTCTAACGTCTGAGAATAACATCCATTTTTGCCATATAATCTCACATCAAATTTCATAAATTCGCCTTCTTCTAATCGATTTTCCACCACATGTTTAACAATAAAACTCAAATTAAGAGAAATACAGTTGAGGCAATGATGAAAATTAGAACTGATGGTAGAAAGATTGGTGGTAATTTATAGAAAGTTTCTGAAAAAATATATGAAAACTGTCAAAGTCACATGGATAAATTGTTTGTGGAAGTTGTGAACAATGAAGGGGAGATTTTGGATGTGGTTAGACATAATGCACTTGAGGGGTTGAACCATCGGTGGAGTAGAATGCATATTCGAAGGCGTACAGGGAGAAGTAAAACTACTAAGGAAATGACTAAATAGGGGGCCCATCTTGCTGTTTTATCTAATCTTGAATATGAAGATTATGTCAAAACTGTTATGGGTGATGTGGATGATTTTGTGAGGGAATTGCAAAATGTTACGGATGAAGAACTTCAGGAAGCAAGGCAATTGATACGAAAGTTTCCACAACTTCCTTTAGTTAAGTCTGATGAGAAACGACTTGAGATTCTTAGGAATTTTGTTGCACTTGTTGAGGATGCGTATAAGGACGTGGCCGATGCGGATATTAGTGTGTGGCTGTCTAACTTTATTGACACAGATGGTGGAATGACGCCATAGACACCGCTACTGTCCGGATACTAAACATTTAATATCGCTTAATGCATCTACCCATCCTGAAGTGAGGCAGCATGGCAGAAACTATACACTGGGCAGATGTAGTAGCAAAAGAAGCACTTGAAAAGAGCAGCAGGCATATCGTTGCCTCGGGCATAACACCTTCGGGTAATATCCATATAGGTAACATGCGTGAAGTACTGACAGCTGATGCTGTCTACCGCGCTTTGCGGGATGCAGGTGACGACGCCACCCTGATATATATCGCTGATACGTATGACCCGTTGCGTAAGGTCTATCCGTTCCTTGATGACAGTTATAAAGAGCACGTAGGTAAACCCCTGTCCGAAATACCCTGCCCCTGCACCGACCACACCAGCTATGCCGAACACTTCCTTGAACCGTTTATTAATTCCATGGATAAACTGGATATCCATCCCGTGATCCGGCATGCTGATAAGCTCTACAAGGAAGGGGCATTTGTGGAGGCTATTAAAACAGCATTGGTAAAGAGGGACAAGATCGCCAGAATTCTCGAAGAAGTATCCAGCCGCACCCTTGAACCAGACTGGAACCCGTTCAACCCAATCTGCAACGAATGCGGGAGGCTGACCACTACAAAGGTCACAGGCTTTGACCCTGATGCCGAAACCGTGGACTATTCCTGTTCATGCGGCTCGACCGGCACCGTATCCATGCTAGGCGGTGGCAAGCTCACCTGGAGGGTGGACTGGCCGGCACGGTGGCCCATCCTGGGAGTGACCATCGAACCGTTCGGCAAGGACCATGCTTCGGCCGGGGGTTCATACGATACAGGGAAGCGGATATCTACAGAAGTTTACGATTACCCTGCACCACATCCGATTGTCTATGAATGGATTATGCTAAAGGGCAAGGGTGCCATGTCATCTTCCACGGGTGTCACAATATCAATCAGCGATATGCTGGAAATTTTGCCTCCTGAGGTGTTGAGGTACCTGATCATCAGGACCAAGCCGGAAAAGCATATCGAGTTCGACCCCGGGCTGCCGTTGTTGAACCTTATTGACGAATACGACAATCTGGATGAGAGCCTGGACATGAGGGCTTACCAGTTGTCCCAGGCCGGCGGGGACGGAGATGCAAAGATTCCTTTCAGGCATATGGTCACTGCTGTCCAGATAGCGGACCATAGTTTTGATTATCTCCTGACTGTACTGGAGCGTGGCGGATATGATGTAACCGATGTGGATAAGGTACGGCAACGTGCCGGTAATGCCGATAAATGGCTTGAATCTTTTGCACCTCCT
>DAOUWY010000096.1 GCA_030666885.1 Methanosarcinales archaeon | reverse complement strand
TCCGGCCATCTGTAATGGTGGATTACTCAGTGGACCCGGCATATCTTATGCCAGGGGATGTGGGTACAGTGACGGTCACACTGAATAATGCTGCGAAGGATTATTCTCATAAATATTCTGTATTTGTGAATAACAAGACCAGGGAAGAAATCTTCGACCTTTCAGCCCAGGTAATTGACGCTTCGTTATCAGGAGATAGCCATATCCAGGTTACCAGCAATTCCTATTATGATGTGGGACTGCTTGGACCGGGTGACACTATAGAATTTACATATTCTATCAAGGTAAGCGAAGATGCCCCCGATAGTATCCGTTTCCTGGACTTTGTTTTCATAGGCGGAGGGGATATGTATGATGTCAAATGGAAGGTTCCGGTGACAATCGATTCTTCAGGGATAAAATTAATAAATTCCGAGGTCGGCAGGAACTCTGATTTTATTGTCCTGGACATTGCAAATGTCAGGCCAAATACTGTAAAAGCAGTGACTATTGTTCCGGCAACAGATAATGTGGAGTTCCAGCCCAGCCAGTATTTCATTGGCACAATGGATTCGGATGAGATGTTCACTATCCAGTTCGATATCGAGCCTGATGATGGTGTTGAACAGATGGGAGTCAAGGCAATATTCAAGAACGGGAACAACTGGCACGAATCTGAAATCCAGACCATTAATGTGAACAACTCCTCGCCCCTGATCATTGTGGATAAGGATTCAAATCCCTGGCTGGTGATCGGGATAGTGGGCAGCTTGCTTGCGGTAATAATAATTTTCTTTGTCGTGATGCGAAAGCGAAGAAGTTCCAGAGAAGAAACATGAAATTCTACGATGCCCTGGAATTTGTATTCCTGAGCTTTAGTGGTGAGAAGTTCAAGACCGTAATGTCAAGTCTTGGCATTATCATAGGAGTGGCAGCTATCGTGGTCATGCTCTCTGTGGGTGAAGGATTGGTTACCGGTGTTTCATCTGCCTTTGGCGATATGGACCTGAACATGGTGCAGGTCATACCTGGAGGTTTCGAGCCTGCCGGCGCTGGCAGACCTATGAAAAATGCAGTCCTGGATGATCGGGATGTTTCTTTACTGGAAGGTGTAATCGGTGTTGAGAGTGTCTCTCCGCGCCGTTCTACCGGGTCCCTGATGGAGTTTCGCAGTGATGAACGAAGCGTACATGTCGTTGCCATAACACCATCAAAAGAATCAAAGATAGCAGATACTATCGAGGCTGGCAGGTTCCTGAGTGATTCGGACCGCAGCAGTGTGGTGCTGGGATATGATATTGCAAATAAGATGTTTGATATGAAAGTCAACCCCGGGTCACATATTATACTTACGAACAGCCTGACCAATACCAGTATTGATTATAAGGTGGTGGGTGTCCTTGAGGATGTGGAACAGATGTCGCTACTCGGAGGCAGTAGCAATTCCCAGATATATATTACCCATCCGAGCATGAAGAATTTACTTGATATTCAAGAGTATTCTTTTTCATCGATCAATGTCTGGGTGGAAGATCCGGATACGATCGCTGAAACTATTGAACGGATGGACAAAAGTCTCCAGAGGACCCACAGGAATGAAAAATATACTATCTTTGACCAGAGCGGGTGGCTGGACAGTATAACAGTAGTGCTTAACCAGATAAAATACGGACTTGGCGGCATAGGTGCTGTGGCCCTTGTAGTGGGTGGCATAGGTATTATAAATGTGATGATGCTTACTGTTACTGAACGGATAAAGGAGATAGGTGTCATGAAAGCAGTGGGTGCAAATAAAGGTGATATCAGGACATTGTTCCTGATAGAATCCGGCATACTGGGTCTGGTTAGCGGCCTTATCGGGGTTTCCCTTGGAGGGGGCCTGGCATACCTGATATCTGTCCTTGGGAACTTTCCCAGCACTGTGACCCTGACATCGATATTAATAGGTCTGGCCTTCGGGTTGGTCACATCCGTTGTAGCAGGTGTGTACCCTGCATCCAGGGCGGCACGGCTGGACCCGGTGGAAGCATTGCGAGCTGAATGATGAATATAATCATAAACAATGTTTTATAGGAGTGAAAAGAATGAGTCTGGTAGGTAGAATTACCGGGATACTAACAAATCCCAGAGAAACAGTACAGGACATATCTGAAAATTCACATATTGAAGATGCAGTACTAATCATGGGAATATTTGCAATACTATCTGCAATTTCCGGATATATGAGCCAGAACATAATTATTTTTGAATATATTGGTACGGACCAGGGTTATTCGGAATATTCCGGTTCTTCGGTGTTCAGTTTTATTACTGGATTTATTAGTGTAACGATAGCATGGATAATTTTATCGTGGATAGTGTATCTTTGTTCAATTGCGGTGGGCGGGGAAGGTTCGTTCAAAAAGGTGCTGATAATCTATAGTTATGCCTATATACCTGTGTTGTTAGGTAAAGTTGTCAATTTGATACTGATTTCATTAATGAATCCGATAAAACTCGTTTTTGACTTTTCAACAGTAAGTTCACCTTCCAGTTTAATGTTCGATATGATGGAAATAAGCACGAGAGCACTTATGTCCGATCCATATTACCAGGCTGTTTATGTCATTACTACCATGGTGAATTTATGGACCCTCGTCCTGGTAATCCTGGGTATTAAATTCGTACATAATTTAAGTATAAACAGAGCTCTAATTGCAGTATCAATACCAATATTGCTTGTCATTGTGGGGAGAGTGCCTTCATTGTATTTTATGTTTAGCTAGAAAAAAAATTGAGCAGGTGTTTGGTGTCGTAAAGAGCGAGTCTTGCATAACGCATGTTTATTAGTATATTGCAGACAATGAATTTTGGAGGGAAAATAATGAACCTAATGGAAAGAATTACGGGGATGGTCACACGTCCCAAAGAAACGATAAAAGACATATCTAAGAATCCTTACATAGAAGAAGCGGTTCTTATTGTCGGAATAACTTCTGTATTTTATGCAATTTCTGCATACCTGATGCAAAACAAGATCATCTATGATTATGGTGATATGGATGTCGGTGGTATGGAAACGTTCAAATTGATAACCACGGTGACGCCTATTATTTTTGCATTGATAGGCGTGTTTGTTATGTGGGTTATTGCTGCTGGTATCGTCCATTTGATCTCGGTAGCCCTGGGTGGGGAAGGTAAGTTCATCCAGATGCTGGTGGTGTATGGTTATGCCTATATTCCCATTATAATCAGTACGGTTGTAGGAATTATATTAATGAACTTTGTTGACCCGATTACTATTACTATTTCATCTACCGGGGCCGCTGACAGCTCTATGGCTGACTTTATGTCCAACCCATTATACCAGGCTTCCCTGGTTTCTGGTACAATATTCAAATTGTGGAGCATAGGTCTGGTATTTATGGGGGTCAAACACATCCATGATTTAAGTGGCAACAGGGCTTTGATCGCTGTGGCTTTACCGTTGTTGTCCTTGATATTCGGGATTGCAATGGCATTGTTCTCAAGTTCGATAATGGGATAAATTATGCTGGTGAGGATGGAGTAAGGGATATTCGACCACTGAGGGCTCTGAGTACACAGAGCATTTTTGCTTTTATCAGGTCCCTCTGTGGTTGGTACTGAAATGATTCCAGCCCCCATCCTTTCTTACGCTCTGCCGCTACCCCGTCATCTGCACTTACCCTGCGATGCTCTTCCCGCACTCGACCGACTGACCATTAATGATATTGTTAGCTGCATGTTTTGGTTCAGTTGTGAAAGCGTTCTAATTCACAAAATACTCCTATTTGACTTATCGGTCATATGGGGGTTTAGTAAAATATCGTACTGATTTTTTTAAATACACCTACGTCGTATAAGATCGGGCAGATGATAGCTATACGTTTCATGGTTGACTTGACACTAGTGGGCATAAAGAATATGACGACAATTACACCCCACATTCCAGGAGAGGTGGGGCGTGGAGGTAACCCTGGAGCCCGGACAGGCAAAAGGTTATTACGATTCTGAGAATATTGATATTGAGGATCTGAAAGGGGTCATAGTAAAGAGCGGTTACAAAATATAATTTTAGTCAAGAGCCCTGTGGAGGTTTTGTATGGAAGATGTGGGAATTAAGATAGAGGATATGACCTGCCAGCACTGCCAGAAGCGGGTCCATGATGCCATTGAGGCCCTTGACGGTGTTACTATGGTAAAGGTTGACCTGGAAGCAGGCGAGGCCACAGTTTCCTACGATTCCTCAAAGATAGACCTTGAACATGTCAAACAGGCGGTGCGCGACACCGGATACCATGTGGCGGAAGAGGTAGAGGTCTGTCCGGTGCCCACACCGGACGGTTTGAAGCTCATGACTGAAGGCCTGGCCGGCATGCCTGTGGAGACTGAAGTAAAAGATGAGGCACCATCGACAGGTACAAAAACCGCACTATCTCCACCAGGCAGCACCGGGAAGACCACCATAGGCGTCACAGGCATGACCTGTGCGTCCTGTGTACAGAATATCGAGAAAAGCCTGGGTAAACTGCCCGGTGTTATCAAGGCGGTGGTGAACCTGACCACAGAAAAAGCAGCCGTGGAATATGACCCGGCGCAGGTCGGTCTCGAGCATTTCACAAAAACCATCACTGACCTGGGCTATGGTGTGGTAGGTGAGAGTATCACCCTGCATATCATTGGTATGACCTGTGCATCCTGTGTTCAGAACATCGAACGGGGTCTGGGAAAATTGGATGGTGTCCAAAAAGTCTCAGTGAATTTAACCACTGAAAAAGGTACTGTGGAATTCGACCCCGGCAGATTAACAGTACATGATATTATTAAAGCCGTTACCGATATCGGATACGAGGCTGAGGAAATAAAAGGTGTGTATCTGGATCAAGAGCGGGAAGCCCGTGATAAGGAGATACTATCCCAGAAGCGCAACCTCATCCTTGCGTTGATACTGGCAGTACCGGTGTCCGTCGGCGAGATGGGGCAGAACATCGCCCCGCTGGTAAATACCGTACCCGGTATTATGGGATTTTTAGGTAACGATTATTTCCAGTTCATATTTGCCACATTGGTAATGCTCCTGCCCGGACGCCAGTTCTTCGCAGGTGCCTACAAAGGTCTGAAGCATGGTGCCACTGACATGAACCTGCTGATTGCAACTGGCACTGGTTCGGCATACCTCATCAGTACGGCCAGTGTGTTCCTTGACCTGGGTGCGGGATTCGAACACAAGTATTTCGGTACAGCAGTGATGCTGATTGCATTCATTGTGCTGGGGCGCTACCTGGAAGCAAACTCCAGGGGCAAGACATCAAAGGCCATTAAGAAACTGATGGGGCTGCAGGCCAGGACCGCCCGCATCTTAGTTGACAAAACAGAGCGTGAAGTGCCCATTAGGGACGTGAAGCCCAGTGATATCGTGGTCGTTCGTCCCGGCGAAAAACTGCCTGTGGACGGGATTGTTGTAGAAGGACGCTTGGCCCTGGACGAGAGCATGCTCACAGGTGAGAGCATCCCGGTAGAGAAGAACGTAGGTGACGAGGTTATCGGTGCCACCATCAACAAGACGGGGTCGTTCAAGTATAGAGCCACCAGGGTTGGTGCAGATACGGCACTGGCACAGATAATCAAACTGGTTGAGGATGCCCAGACCAACAAGGCCCCTATCCAGAGGATTGCCGATATTGTGGCTGGGCATTTCATAGTAACTGTTATGAGTATTGCACTTGTTGCGTTCTTTTACTGGTACTTCATCGGGTTCGAGAGGCTGGATATTGCTGCTAATTACGGGATTGCCAGTCCGTTTTTGGCAGCGCTGTTGATTGCCATTACAGTGCTGGTGATAGCATGTCCCTGTGCAGTTGGCCTGGCCACGCCTATAGCCGTGATGGTGGGTACAGGCAAGGGGGCAGAGAACGGGATTCTTATTAAGGGCGGCGAGGCGCTGGAGACGGCACAGAAGCTGGATACTATTGTGTTTGACAAGACCGGTACACTGACCAGGGGTGAGCCGCAGCTGACAGATGTCGTACCTGTTGGCAGGGTCAGTGAAGATACTGTGCTTATGCTGGCTGCTATTGCTGAGAAGGGGTCCGAGCACCCGCTGGGTGAAGCTATTGTGGAGGGGGCTGCCGGGAAAGGTATAGATATCCCTGACGGGCAGGACTTTGAGGCCATTGCCGGACATGGGGTGCGGGTTACGTTTGAAGGAAGTAATGTCCTGTTGGGTACACGAAAGTTGATGAATGATAGCGGTATGGACCCTGCCCCCCTGAATGAAGCTATGGAGTCGCTGGAGCACGAGGGCAAAACTGCTATGCTGATTTCAAGAGATGGTGATATCATCGGTATCATTGGTGTGGCAGATACGCTGAAGGAACATTCGGCAGAGGCTGTGGAATATTTGCAGAAGATGGGTATTACTACTGTTATGATCACAGGAGACAACAGGCTAACGGCAGAGGCTATTGCCAGGCAGGTGGGTATCGACCTTGTGCTGGCTGAGGTGCTGCCAGGGGATAAGGCGGCTGAAGTGAAGAAACTGCAGGCCGAGGGTGCGAAGGTGGCCATGGTTGGCGACGGCATCAATGATGCACCGGCGCTGGTGCAGGCAGATATCGGTATTGCACTGGGCAGCGGTACGGACGTTGCAATGGAATCGGCACAGATAGTGCTTATTAAGGACGACCTGCGGGATGTGGTGTCCAGTATTGAGCTGAGCAAGCGGACAATGGGCAAGATCAGGCAGGGCCTGTTCTGGGCTTTTGCCTACAACACGGCAGGTATTCCTATTGCAGTGGGCCTGTTCGGGCCGTATGTGATCGCTCCGGCACTGGCGGCGCTGTTCATGGCATTGAGTTCGGTGTCTGTTACTACTAATGCACTATTGCTTAAGCGGTTCAAGTTGAAGCGGCAGGTGGTGTGAGAGTATGGCGTTACAATTTGCCAGGACGTTGGGTTTTAGCAGCGTGACTGCGCTGGCTGTGGGTACGTTGTTCTATGTGCTGTCGGCGGGTAAGGGTGTGACTTCGGCGGCGTATACGGTGAATGATACTTACCTGGGTACGGGGTTCGTATTCGTGCTGGCTCTGGTTATCGGACTGGTGGTGTGGCCGGGGGTGCTGGAGAAGAAGTAAGAAAACGTACATGAAATTCTTCGAATAACATGCACAAAAAGATGAAAGAACCCAAGG
>DAOUWY010000049.1 GCA_030666885.1 Methanosarcinales archaeon | reverse complement strand
TATATTATTTCATATTATAGTAAATATCAAATTATTAAAAACTGTTAATAATTAATTTTTAACAACACAAAAAAATAAATATTAACGTTTATATACTGGAAATAATATATTCAGTCACCTACCGGAATGGTTTCAAGTTGTCCTGCAAGATTCCATATTAAGGTTCTTGTATGAAGGGGAAGATTCTGATCAGTGCTTATATCATCCAGTATCCTTATGCTAAGAGCTGCTCTGATAGACTGGGAATCCTCTTCTTTTATTAGAATAGTCCTAATCTCATCTGCAGACCGCCTGATATTCCTCGGAACCGAATCATCGTTAATTATACGCTCAATAACTTCTGTGCATTGCTTGATAATTTCATCTGGATTTATCGACATTTTTATCATCTCCTGACTTATATTGAATAAACCTTAATTGAACCTTAATAAAATAAATAATCTTAATTTATTTTGCTTATGTTATTTTAAGTTTGCTAAATTATAAAAACTAGCGCTCATTTTAAGTGTTCATATTACTTATAGTGTTTGAAGTGTTTTGGTGATAACATTGGAAAAAAGTGAAGAAGATATTAAACTGGATAAAATAGGAAAATTACTTGAACTGGGCGGAACCATGTTGGCAAATCATTGTGAATGTGGTGCCCCTTTATTCAGGTACCACGGCAATGTGATATGTCCTATCTGTGATTCAAAATCAAAGAATACAATAAAATCCCAGCCAGAAACAAAAGAAAAAACCAGTATGAAACCTGAAGACAGATCTCCGTTGACTTCAGATAAGGTAAAACAGAAGATTAAGGAGGTCCGGATATCTGAAGAAATGACACCTGTATCCGGAAATCAACATTTTACTGATGCTCTGCAATCTTTCACGAAGGTTCCACAGTCTTTCACTGAGGCTACGCAGGTAAATACACAGCCCACAGGAACCCCCCCAAATATATCTCCCGAGACTTGTGATTTTATCAGCAATACAATTATTAACAAAGTAGTCCAGCTTTGCCTGGACCTTCAACGTGAAACAGACCAGGGCAGGGTTAAACAACAAATGGAAGCAATTGAATCCGGCATAAGAACTATGAAGAATTTGAGATGATACATGCAAAAGCAGGTGAAATAAAATATGAAAATAGTTGGAATATCAGGTAGTCCTAACAGCAAGGGTAATAACAGCAGGATGGTGGACCGTTCACTGGCAATCGCAAAAGAAAATGGCTTTGATATTGAAAAAATATCCCTTGCCGATGTAAACATTTCTCCCTGCACGGATTGTGGAGTATGCAAAAAAGAGAAATCATGCTCCATCGATGACGACATGGGAAAGATATATGAAATACTGAAATCAGCCGACGGATTAATCGTATCCTCACCTGTATATTTCGGAACACTTTCAGGGCAGTTGAAGATGTTGTTCGACCGTACACTTATGTTAAGGAGGAATGGATTTCTACTAAAGGACAAAATCGGAGCAGCCCTGGCTGTTGGTGGATCACGAAACGGCGGCCAGGAATATACTATCTGGTCTATCCATGCCTGGATGCACATCCATGGAATGATCGTGGTGGGAGACAACAATCATTTCGGGGGCATTGCACAAAAAGACGTAGATTCGGATGATGTTGGAATAAAGACAGTCGAAGATACGGTAAATAAATTATGCAGCACCCTTAAGAAGTTCACATCAAAATAACTGATGAAGAGGCATGGTTATGAACGAGATACTTGAGATAATTGAGCAAGACCCTAAAAAAGACCCATCCGAGATAGCCCTGCTAACAGGGTATTCGGAAAAAGAGGTCCAAACGCGCATTAAAGAACTTGAAGATAGCGGTATCATCCGGAAATATAAAGCGGTAATAGACTGGGACAGGGTCGGGGAAGAGTATGTCTATGCCATAATCGAGCTTAAGATCACACTGGGTGACAGGTCGGGATATGACAAAATTGCCCACCGGATTGCCAGTTTTAATGAAGTCAGGTCCATACGCTTGATATCAGGGGATCATGACCTGTCATTAACAGTGAGGGGACAATCCATGAAGGACGTGGCCTTTTTTGTTGCAGAGAAGATAGCAACACTTGACCAGGTGCAGAATACTGTTACCCATTTCGTGCTTAAGACCTACAAAGAGGACGGTGTGCCCCTCTTCGAGCAGGAAAAATCCAGGCGGCTTGCTATATCGCCTTAGGTTTAAAGTGACAGATAATGATTGATATAAAAAAAACTCTCTCTGATAAAATAAAGACTGTTCCACCTTCAGGTATCAGGAAATATTTTGACATGGTCATAGGTATGGACGATGTCATCTCCCTGGGAGTGGGTGAGCCGGATTTTGTTACCCCGTGGCACATCAGGGAGGCATGTATTTATTCATTAGAGAAGGGATTCACGTCATACACATCAAATTCGGGTCTCATTGAACTCAGGGAGGCAATTTCGGATTCATTTCATAATGATTACGGGGTGGATTATAATCCTGAGGACCAGGTATTAGTAACCACAGGGGTCAGCGAAGCTGCAGACCTGGCCCTGCGTGCAGTGGTAAACCCAGGGGATGAAGTAATACTCCACGAGCCTTGTTATGTTTCCTACAAACCCGGTATTATACTGTCCGGAGGCACACCTGTCCCTGTATCCACAACCAGGGACAATGAGTTCAGGTTGACAGGTGAGCAGTTAGAAGGAGCCGTTACCGACAAGACGAAAGCAATTATTCTCAGTTATCCAAACAATCCCACAGGAGCTGTAATGCGTAAGCAGGACCTGGAAGAGATAGCCGATGTTGTCGTGGAACACGACCTGCTGGTAATTTCTGATGAAGTCTATGACAAGCTTACCTATAACGGGAAACACACCTGTTTTTCATCCTTAAACGGTATGGAAGACTGCACTATACTACTAAACGGCTTGTCAAAGTCCCATGCCATGACCGGCTTGAGAGTAGGGTATGCAATGGGGCCGCCCGGGCTTATCAGTGCCATGCTGCTCATTCATCAGTACACCATGCTCTGTGCACCTATCACAGCCCAGATGGGGGCAATAGAGGCACTGCGCAATGGCGAGGCCGATATGCAGGCCATGGTTAGGGAATATAACCGCCGCAGGAGGTTCTTTGTGACCGGACTGAACAGGCTGGGCCTGGACTGTTTTGAGCCCAGGGGGGCATTCTATGCTTTTCCCTCAGTTGAATCCACTGGGATGACTTCGTCACAGTTCGCAGAGGAACTTCTGCAACAGCAGAAAGTGGCAGTGGTACCGGGAGGAGTATTCGGGCAGTGCGGCGACGGGTTCCTGCGGTGTTCCTATGCTTCTGGCCTGGATGAACTGAAAACTGCGCTTGAAAGAATAGAGGAGTTCCTTTCATAAAATAGATCCTGGCAAGTATGACTAAAACTATGGAAAAACGACTCTGCCAGAGTACCATTAAC
Organism: Methanosarcinales archaeon; assembly: GCA_030666885.1. Lineage (GTDB taxonomy): Archaea > Halobacteriota > Methanosarcinia > Methanosarcinales > Methanocomedenaceae > Methanocomedens_A. The sequence goes on along the minus strand of DAOUWY010000049.1, from coordinate 6,034 downwards.
TTGACTCTCAAAACTTGCAGTACATATCATCAGGCATACCGGTATCCTCAAATATAACCGGATGATGGCGAGGAGCTACTTGTAACCAGTGTGGACCCGCCGTACGGTACCACCAGGATCCGGGCCTCGGGCCCATAATCTGCCGATGCCATATCAAATGCTTCCTGTACACCGGATACAGGCTTGAAATACACTTTTCTAGCCACTTCGGGCGGCAGTTCTGAAACAAGATACAACTTAAACTTAAGAGCCAGTTTGCCAACCAGTGCAGCTTTATGTCCGCCCTGGAAAAAACCATTGTTCAACCGCTCAATTGCCTCTTCAGGCCCCGTCACTGCATTGATCCATTCCTCAAATACGGTATTCCCCAGTTCTTCATTACACCGGGCGACCAGGATGATGGCACCGCCCGGCTTCACTGCGGCCTTAACATGCTCCAGTGCTTTATGTGACTGGAACAGGTCTATATCCTTGGGCCAGCCCCCCTGTGATACGACCACAATATCTGCAGGCTCCACTGTATGCTTGTACATTGCATCCACCATAGCAGTCCCTGCCCTGTGGGCCTTGACAGGATGGCCTGCCATTGCACCGACTATTTTTTTATCGCTGTTGAGGATGACATTCAGTATAAAATCAACACCAAGGATACTTCCGGCTTCCTCAAGGTCGGCACGAACCGGGCAGTCCGGGTTTCCGGGGGTAGTACCCTCTTCTGTCATTAGTGCATGGTTCGCTTCAATCGACCTGCCTGAACTGACACCCGGAAGTACTGCCTTTAACCCGCCAGTATATCCTGCAAAATAGTGGTGTTCTATATTGCCTGTGCAAATAACAATGTCCGACTCGGCCACAGGCCTGAACACTTCCACAGGTGTCCCCCTTGTAGTGGTCCCAAGATGGACGCACTGGTTTCTGTCGTGATCGATACACTGGAATTCACTGTAGATATCCGGGCCTACGATGTTGATTTTCTCATCTTCTGTCTGGTGCCTGTGAATACCCAGGCCGAATATTATGCTGATATTTTCTTTTTTCACTTTAGCGGCCAGCAATTTGTTGAGCAGGTGGGGTAATAACATTGCTGTTGGCACTGAGCGTGTGGTATCGCTGACGAGAATGGCTACCCTGTCACCGGGCTGCACTATTTCACTCAAGCGTCCCCTTCCGATCGGATTTTGCAGTGCTTTTAAGATAATAGTCCCGGGGTTAGTAGTTATGCGGGATTTAGTTGGGACTACTGTTTCTATCGTGTGTGTATCAGGGACATTAAATGATACTGATGCGTTTCCAAATGGCAGTTCCAGCTTCATGGTAATGTATGTTAGGTTGGTTACAATGTATAGCTATTGCTTATCAAATAAATTATGCTATTGAATTATGGTTTACTCAAATCCGGTGTCGTGACAAATAATGTTGGGATATTTAGATCAGGTGGATCCTACTACACAATATGCTCATCAATAGTTACATCCACATCATTTTTCACAAATTTCTTTGAAATTAATCACAGAAGAGAAAGAGAATATATAAAAACCGCAACGTATACGAGTGATTTTACCCTAAGTCCAATCTACTATTCAGGACATTGCTAAAGCATTGCCAAAGTGCCTGATGTGTGGAGATATGGAGCAATTAAAAAAGAAAAAATATGGCTTTTCAGCCATCTTATACGTGAATATTTTTCCTGCCAATGTCCTTTCTAAGGGTTGGGAACCAGAAATAAAAAACTATCGATTCCTATGCCTGTTAGAATTAGGCCCTTTTCTAGAGGGGCGTTTATTATTATGTTTAATTCCAACTTGCACCGACCTTTTCATTTCAGCCTTTTCCAGAGCAGGCAGCTTTTCTTCCCTTATGACAACATCATTAAATTTCAATACATTTTTAAAATTATCATTATCCTTTCTGGAAAGAATATTTATTGCCTTGCCTTCTTTTCCAGCTCTTGCAGTTCTTCCGATCCTGTGGATATACTGTTTACTCTCCCTGGGAATATCGTAATTGTAAACATGAGAAACGCCATTAATATCAAGTCCCCTTGCAGCTACATCTGTACATACAAGAACATCGGCCCTCCCTTCATGGAATTGCTTCATAACATTGTTCCGCTGGTTCTGGGTTAATCCGCCATGAATTGCCCGGGCTTTCACGCCTGAAGATTTCAGGTTCTTGGCTATCGTATCAGTATATCTTTTAGTATTACAGAAAACCATTATCAAGTCGGAGTTTTCATTCTTCAGTAGATGTAAGAGCAAAGAAAATTTCATATTATCCTTAACTCTATAATAAACCTGGTCCAATAGTGTTGCATCGATATAAGACTCAACTTGTACATGGATCGGTTGATCCATATATTTCCTGCCAAGCCTGGCAATATCTTTTGAGATCGTTGCAGAGAACAAAAGGGTCTGCCGGTCTTCAGGAATTGTATTAATTATTTTAGTCACATCCTCCTTAAATCCCATGTCTAACATCCGGTCTGCTTCATCAAGCACCAGTGTTTCTACCTTATCTAATTTAATGGTCTTTCTATTGATATGATCAAGCATCCTGCCCGGTGTTCCTACCACCACATCAGCAGTCTTTAAGCCCCTGATCTGCTGGTTGATCCCCACACCACCATATACTGACATAATTTTTAAGGGGGTGAACTTTGAGAATTTCGTTAAAGCACCTGCAACCTGCTCTGCCAATTCCCTGGTGGGAGTCAGGATCAAAGCCTGTATCCCTTTTCCTTTTTCAGCATTCTGTATTATACCACAAGCAAACGCCAGGGTTTTTCCTGAACCAGTGGCCGATCCGGCTATAATATCCTTACCTGCAAGGATTAACGGTATCGATTTTTCCTGTATTTCGGTAGGATAATCGAAATTCTCATAATTTATAGATTTTAGAAGGTATTTATTAATACCAAGATTTTTAAATTTGTCCATATTTAAACTTTCCATAATTTCTTTCAAAAAAAAGCTGCTTAATTGCTTTTTTTTGTCCACTTCGTTAAGTTATTAAAAACAATTAAGAGCTATTAGCACAACTTTATGAAAGTTAAGATTAATTTATGCTTAAAAGTTAATGAGCTCTCTTAATGTATGTCCTTGGCTTATAGTTATGCCTATTTTAAAGTATAAAGATATAATTTATTTTCTTTATATTGAAAAAGCAAATTTTTGTTATGTATGCCAGACAAAGTACTGAATTTCTTCAAAACGCCTGCCAGTACCCACAACACAAGGACAGGCGGAGTCAATCTAAGAGGGGCACCCAGGCAGAGTTAAGGCGAGAAGGTGGCTGCCATCCAAACCGGACTCAATATATCCATTTCACCTACAGCATACTCTTTTCATTTAGCTCAAGAACATCGGGCGGCCCGTACTCTGAATATACAACTGCTTCACATAAACCGCTATTTCTCTTTTTCCATGATCTCTTTGATCTTTTTGTCTTCCCAGCTCTTGCCTATCCTGCTTACATTAAATCCGTGTATTGCCACAAATATGCCCCAACCTATTATCGGCCAATAGACCCACCAGTTACCGCCGTCAGAGTAATCAATAAAAATCAATAGGGCCATGATGGCACCGTATACCAATAGGTGGCTGTAGAAGCTTTTAAGTTCCTTTACCCTTTCCTGAGCACGAAGATACTTTTCATCTGTTTCCATATTTTCACCCCACGTTATCATTTCTTTAATGGTTTCAATCCGAAAAGGAATCTTATTGGATTGAACCTCCTTATTCCGTATTCATATATTACCATGATTCCAATAAATGTTGTTATTACAAGTAATATCCACTTGGGAAGTATCCCTATATGCCACTGGGCGATCTGGTAGCCTATGATCACGATGATAGTCTGGTGAAGCATATAGTAGGGCAATGAACCCTCACTGAAATACTGAAGCCTGGGGCTGGTGTAGCTGAAATATTTCTTTCCGAGATAAAGGATAGCTATCATGAAACACCACATACTAAAGGCCCGCAAGGACATGAGAAGTGCATATATGGGAGTCCCGTAAGTCCCGAAGATCTCATCTCCCAGAACAATGAACATGATCATAAGTCCAAGATACGTGATTATGCTAAAGACCAGGGCGATCTTCCCTTGGGCATGGACCGCCTTTTCGAACCGCTCATGTGATACAAGTAGAAATCCCATAATAAAGATGATCGGATAAACAGGAAGGCTCCATCCCCCATAATAATTTAAATTCCCTAAATCGGTGGTCGGGTCAAGAAGGGTCGTGATAACGCATATAGGAATAACCCAGAGGTAAATTGTCCATGAACGATTGAATAAATTGGAAATACGCGCTATTAAGGCAGTGCCCGATTCCGACTTCAAGTAGACAAAAATAGGGAGAAGTACCAAAGAGAATACAAAGAGGAAATACAGGTACCATAAGTGGTAGGTTGGGTAACCGAAATATGGAAAGCCAAGGAAGGGCTTGTTCTGGGTGACATACATTGATATGAATTCCATTATTGGAAAATCGGGTGGGATGACTCCGTGGGTTACCTTGTTGATATAGTCTTGTGGCAGGCTAAGGACAAAGATACCTACTGTGAGAAGGGGGACCATTATACGAACTGTCCTGGCTTTTAAGAACTGTATGGGGGAACGGAAACCAAGGGCATAGTAGGTACTTGCACCGGAGATGGTAAAGAAGATGGGCATCATCCACTGGGCCCAGAAGAAGATGAAGATCATGACAAGGTCACTTGTCATGTTGTTCTTCACCTCCCAGTCATCCGGGTCGAACATCCTCATTGTGTGAAAGATGATGACAGCAAAAGTAGCAAGTACCCTTATCCAGTCGAGGTCGTGGCGCCTCGGGGGTTTACTTGCCTTGATATCTGATGTATTATCAAGAGTATTTTGCATATTGATCTAATCCTTAACTTTTCATTACTTAATTAAGAAAACAGTTCACATGATTTGATGCAGATATGCTAATGTGGTTAATCAACCAGCTGCAGTTCGATATTCCCACTGCTTGCAGTAGCCTTGACATTTATTGTCACATTTGATTTGCCGTAAGCATCGTTAACGTAATTATCGCCATCCAACCTGAAACCACTGGCATCGATATTGCCGCTGGAAGTGTGTGCATCAACATAAACTCCTACATCCTGGGGCATAAGCAGAGTTATCTTGCCCGAACTTGCAGCTATTTCTACCTGTACATCACTACCCCAGTTCCCGGAAAGATCAACAAAGGCATTTCCACTACTCAGGTCGATATCCACACTGCTCAGTGAACTGTAATTGCCGTTGAGGTCTGCGTCCACATTACCACTGCTGGATTCTATCCTCATCATGAACAGGGAAGGATAATCTCCTGAAAGGTCCAATGAGGTAGCACCACTTGACATATCTATATTGACCTCTTGTAGCAATGATTGGTTCCCAAGTAGGATCGCATCTACATTACCGCTACTGGAGTCAATTTCAAGAGTTTTCAGCATGGAACTGCCCATATTGAAATCACAGTTTCCGCTGCTCATGTCTATGCTCAGGTCCATGGGGATGTCCTCATTGATAGCAAGGTTCCATTCGTTACGTGCATTGGGTCCGACGATTCCTTCCAATCGGGGTTGGCGGACAATGAGTTTGCCCTGGCCTTCAATGACATTATACCTGATTTCGGGCTTCCACGCCGCAACATTATACCTGAACTCTGCGTTCAGTAACTCATCAGCGCCACCAGCGATATTCATCTCACCACTGCTCATATCGAGCTCAACATCCACTGAATCAACGTTTTCCAGTTCAACTGTACGTGACTCTGTTTGTAATTCACCTACTTCAACCATAACGCAGCCGCTGACCATGAGTAGAATTACCATTAAGGCAAGCAAACCTAATAATCTCAAATTTCTCATATTCAATCACTATAGCATCAATAAGCCGTTGGATTGCATCTCAAAGTTTTCTAAACTATTTTGGATTATTTCAAAAATTTCAGAATCGTCATGCTTGAATCTAATAATTCGACCGCGTCGTTCAGAATAAAACCTTTCATTTTCATCTT
>DAOUWY010000370.1 GCA_030666885.1 Methanosarcinales archaeon | reverse complement strand
CAGCCCGGCGGCCAGCGGCGCTTCGGGGCCGATCACCGCAATATCCGCACCGATATTCTTTGCATACTCAGTGACTGTATCTATATCTGTTTCACTATTTAGCAGGAAATCTTCACACAGGACTGCAATTCCGGGATTTTTCCTGGACATTACAGCATAAAGCTCATAGTCACGTTTACTTTGGGAAATGGCATGGGCAATGACATTTTCACGCCCCCCTCCACCTATCAATAAGATTTTTTTCATATTAAATCCTCAAAACGATTTTTGTTAGTGATTATTGTTGAACTCAATTCAATAATATCCATTAATAATGTTATGGTTTTCTTTGCGTAGTGCTCCATGAATACTTATTCTACATCTAATAAGCTACCAGGCCCGGCACCAGGCAATTCTTAACATGGGGATGCATAAGGATGCATGGGGTACTTGAGAATGCACAAGGATGCATACCATCTGTATATTGCTGTTTGGACCTAAAAGATATGTTGATAATTTGGTAATACCGTTAATTACACGGTTCTTTTTTGTAAAGGTTTATTATATGTTACGATACATATGATCGTTATACCTTGCGGAGGTGACATGAGGATGGAAGCACGGGATATTATTTTCTCAATAGTGATGATTATGTCTTCCTTTGTATTAACATACAAGTGGATGACAAGATTCGCCTCAACGAATTATACAGCAGATGCCGTAATTGTACTTGCTGCAATGGTACTGATAGGTGCCCTGGCGGCAATGATACTGTCTGTGGATATCAGGTTAAGACGAATCGAGTCTATAATGGAATCAAATGAACGGGCACTCAGGATAAACATCCAGAGTGTAGAAGAAAACCTGGATCGAAAACTCAATGTAGTTCTCAATAAGACCAACAATACAGTGGAAGAGATGTCAAAAAGGATGTACAGGTAAACCTGATCGGTAATCCCATCTTTCAGTATAATTCCGACCATTTCAATTTCCCTGGCGGCATTATCTATATCGTTTGCTCTTTGTATATCAATTTAGCCGTTCCTGTAAATCATTACCTGCCAGTCATCGGACCTGAATCTAACATGCTTGATTTGGTAAATCTGGAAATAAAAATAAGTCTTAAAAACTAAAAGTAAAATTGTATAACAATTATTTGTAATAATACAGTATTTCAGTAAATTTATCTATACATTGATTGAATGGAGGGGGAGTCATGCCAACGAATATTATTAAAAGCTTTTTTAATATTATATCGATTATTGGGTTTCTCATATTTGTTTTTTTAATATGCAGCATGTTTGTTTTATTAAATACGGGCGAATTAGTATTAGAAGGAAAGATTTACCCGGGAGAAACATTTGAAAGTGATTTTACACTCAATGATACCAAAGATTTGACCCTTGTCATTCATGCTGTAAATTCCGAGAGCACGGAACTGCTCAATATTAATATAATGAATTCACATGGTGACGTTGTGTTTTCTGAAAAAGAACTATTTACTATTAGTAGATCTTCAGATAATCCACCAGGCAAAGTCAAATCAACGTATAGTACCGGAATAGTTTTCACTCCTGAGACGCCTGGTAAATATCACATCAGTATAACAGGTGCAGAATTTCCTACTGATCTTGAAATAAGGTCAGGAAAAATAAATCCGGAAAAAAGTAGTTATTTTGTTCCATCAATGTTTATTTCGTTTGCTATTGGATTTCTCGCAAGTATGCTCGGTTCAAAGAAAAAATCAAAAATACAGTTTCTTAT
>DAOUWY010000018.1 GCA_030666885.1 Methanosarcinales archaeon | reverse complement strand
TCCTTTTGGGTTATCTGCTCGATTTCGAATGGGTTATGTGATGCATGCGCTATATCCGGTATGCACGGTGAATGATGCTCATCAGGGGATATTGTTCCGGGAAGAATATCACATTCTAAAATATCGTGCATCCTCTTATTGCAGTAGATGACATTCAAACCAGGGTCCGTCACCATCACACCGTCCCCCATGTCACTAAGTACAGTATCAAGGAAGTTCTTAGTATCTTCAAGTTCGCTGATCTTTTCTTCAAGTTTCATGAAGATACGGTCACTATACAGTTTCAGGTATTCTACCTCAGTCTCGATGAGGGAATTCACAGGTGCTATCATCCCGGTCTCATATTCTTCGAGAGTGGTCTTAATTTCATTGAGCATGTCCTTGGGCTCTGTCGGCTTGATCATGAACCGTGATGCGCCCAGGGAAGTTGCAAGTTCCTTATCCTTTTCACCCACATAATGTGCAGTGTAGAAAATAAATGGAATATTACTTAAGTCCTCAATTTTTTTTATTTCACGCAGCAGTGTGAAACCATCCATTTCAGGCATCATGATATCAGATATAATCATGTCTGGTTTTGACTGTCTTAAATACTTTAGTGCATCAATACCATTTATAGCTTCAGCTACCTCATATCCAGCTGATATAAGAATTGTTGAAACCACTTTCCTGTCGATTTTCCTGTCATCAACTACTAGTATTGTCATTGTTCCTCTGTTTTACAATTTTTTCAATATCTTCTACAATGGTCAATGGATCAATTGGTTTTTCAAAGTACCCTTCGAACCCAACATTAAGCATCCTTTCCCTATCACCTGACATAGCATATGAAGTTATGGCAATGATCAGGATTTCCTGCATATCATCCATCATACGAATGCGTTCTACAGCCTCCAATCCACTGATATCCGGAAGCTGTATATCCATCAATATTATATCGGGTCTTTCTTCTATTGCTTTGTCTATACCTTCCTCTCCGGTAAAAGCTTGAATGGGTTCGTACCCATGTTTTTTTAATACTAAACAGATTAGTTTCATATTATTTTCATTATCTTCAACTACCAGTACCCGTTTCATTTTGGTTCAGCTTCCTTGTTCCTGTTATTCCGGTTTAACCGGCATTTTTATAGTAAACGTACTGCCAGTACCATACTTTGATGTTACTTCTACTGTACCTTTCAGTATATCTTCCGTGAGTTTTTTTGTCAGGTACAGACCAAGCCCTGTTCCCTGTGTTTTTGCAGTAAGGCTTGATTCAACCCTTACAAACGGGGCAAATAATTTTAGAATATCATCAGGCTTTATCCCCATACCAGTGTCTGTAACAGATATGTTTACCATACTGTTTATAGTTTTTGCATGTACTGTAATCATACCTTTGTCTGTAAATTTGACAGCATTGGACATCAGGTTAATAAGGCATTGAAGCAATCTGCGCCTGTCTGACACAATTATGATGTCCTCTATTTCCACTTCCATATCCAGTCCTTTTTCATTAATAACATTCTTTACTAAGGATAATGATTCGTCTATCACTTCTTTGAGACTGAACTTCCGGATATCTATTTCCAGCTTTCCTGCTTCTATCTTCGAGATGTCAATAATATCGTTTATAAGATCAAGCAGTTGTTTTCCTGCCGTATGGATATAACCTATTTCTTCTTTCTGCTCCGGGTTTAGTTCACCTTCCCAGCCTTCAAGCAGGATGCTGGAAAAACCAATTATACTGTTTAATGGTGTACGCAGTTCATGGGATGTGCTGGCTATGAACATAGATTTCATGTGGTCCAGTTCCAGCAGGCGCTCATTTGCTAATTTCAGGTTGTTTGTAGTACTGTTGAGGTCGTCTACAAGATTTAGCAGGGCTCGTTTGTTCTCATTTAACAGATCGGTCCGTTCCATCACCCGCCCTTCAAGTTCATCGTTGAGCCGGTTTAGTTCATCCACTACTTTCATGTTATAAATATACTGCCACATACCATTCACAAGAAGTGATATTTGGTATGTGTCTAAATCATTATAATTTTCATCCTTGTTAGCCATAGCTGCCACAGCAACAACCCTGTCGTTATCAAATATAGGAATGACAATTAAACGGGTAAGTTGTATATGAGCTTCAGGAATGCCCTTCTTATCAGGATTGGGAGATAAATAATCATTAACTATAATAGGTCTGTGCTGCCTTATCGCATCAGCCCAGATGCCTGCCTGGTCTACTCTGTAATCAACGGGCGTATCAGATATCCTACAATCATCCATAACATCTCCAGACCATGCATGTATGGTTAAAACTGATTCATCCTCATTCATTAATCCAACGAAACCGTATTTACTTTTTGTGAGCTTAATTCCCTTCTCCATAACAAAATGTGTGATCTCTTTGTACGTGACCTGTGTCATATTGTTGAGTTCCAGCAATGCTTTCATCATTAATTCATTTAGCTCTCGCTCGTCTTCGATCCTTTTCCTATCTGTGATATTTTCGATCTGTTCGAAAAAATGCAACACATTCCCATGAGCTTCTCTGGCAATTGATATGGAAACAGCAGCCCAGATAATTTTACCGTCTTTGGTCAGGTACCGTTTTTCTTTCTCACAGGTCTGCATTTTCCCTTCAAGCATCATATTTAAATATTTAAGGTGAGCATCAAGATCATCAGGATGTGTAATGGCCTGGAAATCCATTGCCAGCATTTCGGATTCAGTATAACCCAGCATATCACACAGTGCTTTATTTACCTTTAGATAGTGTCCATCAGGCAATACCAGGGCCGTACCGGTGAGTGTTTCCTCAAGTGCTTCCCTCAACCGCTTTTCGTTTTCTTTTATTAATGCCTGGTCAGTTATATGCCCTGTAACGTCTTCTACGGTACATATCATACCGTCATATTCACCGTGATCGTCAAGCAACGGCACCAGAACACCACTTTGGTACTTTAAATTGCCTCCTTGGTTGATTATCGGAACCAAATCATAAGTAGTAGATTCAAGTGAGTCTGTTGTCTGCAGGAAAATATCCCTGAAATGAGCCTCACCTTCTATTGTATGTTCTGGTATGCTACCGAGGATGTTTGTTCCTATTACCTGTTTGCTGGTGAGACCTGATATTTTCTCCATGGCTTTGTTAAAGTAAACGAAATTATTATTTGCATCAACTACCCATATACCAGTCCAGACACTATTTAACAGCGCATTTTCGAAATGTTCTGTTTCTCTTAGTTTTTGTTCTATTCTTGCTTTTTCCCTGAATACACCTGAAAGGAAATAAATGCCAGGAATCATCATGATGGATGTAATAACAGCCAGACCGATCAATATTGTAAAAAGATCCATAACATTAATCCCTCTTGTTTTACCTGGATGCTAATTGTTCTTCAAGGTCTTTTATTATTTCTTTCAGTTCAACCATCCGTATCTCGCGCCCTGTAAAAGCTTTGACCATGCGCTCAAGTTCTTTGTTATTTTTCTTAAGTTCGGCTGTTCGTTCATTGAAACGCTGTTCAAGTTTCTCATTGAGTTTTTGGAGTTCTGCCTCTACATGCACCCGCTCTGTGACGTCGTTAAATATTGTCACGAGTTTATCACTTATCCAGGTTCCGGAAATCTCCATTACCCTCACTTTACCATCTTTGCAGGTTACATTGTATTCAGATGGTTCTACCTCATTTCCTTCCATTGTCGACTTTTCAATATCTTCATACCACTTTTTGATAGCCAATTTTCGGTATTCTTCGTCAGGATAAGCGCGAAGGAACCAATCTGCTAAATTTGGAGTGTCATAAAAATATCCAATTGTCTCCAAATATTTACTATTCGCATACTCTGTGTTTTCATTTTTGTCTATAACTGCCAGTGCAATAGGCAACTGTTCTGTCAGTTTTTTAAATTTCTCCTCGCTCTCCCATAGCGCTTCTTCTGCCTGCTTGCGCTCGGTGATGTCTCTTGTTGTTCCCTGAAGACCGATTAGCTTACCCTGACTATTGAGAAGCAACTTACTGGAAATTTCCACATTTACTTCTTCTTTCTTGCTGTTAAGCATTTTGGTTTTTAGGGTAACAACAAGCGGAGAAGTCTTATAATTTTTAATGTATTCGGCACTTAGAGCAGCAATCTTAAGAAATTCTTTTTTCTTTAAATGCGAGCTTAGTTTTGTACCAACCAAGTCTTCAGGTTTAGAGCCCATTATTCTTTCCGCAGAAGGGCTTAGATAAGTAAATCTCAGCTTTTTATCCAGCATCCAGATACAATCAATAGAATTCTCTGCCAGCAAACGGAATTTTTCTTCACTCTCAAGCAGCGCCTCCTCAACTTGCTTGCGCTTAGTGATGTCTTCTGCTGTACAGACCACATATTCGACATCACCTTTATCACCTAATTTCGGTGTCCTTGTAATAGATAGTAAACGCGTTTCCCCTCTCCCATTCTTAACCCATTCCTCTGTATGTGATTGCTTTTTCTTCTCAAAGACTTCTTTATTATTAGCAATGCAAACATCGGCTTCTTCCCCATTAATTATGTCGTACAGATCCCTTCTTTCCAAATCCTCCTTTTCCAAGCCTAGGAATTTTGCATGGGCTTCGTTTACGATACCATAGGTCTTTTTATCAGTCAGACACCATATCTGGTTTTCAATATTATCAAGTAGCAATATCTGCTCTTTTGACCTCTTTCGCTCTAATTGAAACATAAGATTTTGCGCAACTGTACTGATTGAACCCCCCTCCTTTATCAACTCACTATATATCCTGGCTGTCTCTTCTTCGGTGTAGTGTTCTTTTTCCTCCAGTGCAGCGCTTTTTATTTTTTCTGTGATCAGGTCTTTAGCTGCTTTTATGCCCATACTCCGGGCATAACTATCTATCAGAGCGTTCTTTTTTATTTCCATCTGATTTCCTTCTCTTTCTATTTACTGTCTCATTATGGCAGGAACAATACTACCTAAGTGTATTTATGAAGGCCGCTGAACTGCCCGGGCTCCAAATGGATTTCAACGTAATCCTCCCAACTCAACATGGGAACACCGGGTAAGACATTCCTTTAATTTCGTCAGGGAAAAGTAAGCCTGCAGCTACACTTCCACTTTTATTCCTCCTTCACTTCTTCTCCAGCAACCTCGCCTTCCCGACAAAAGACAGAACCGTAATAACAAAAGTGGCATGAGCCCACGTAAGCGGGCTGACACTTAAAGGACTTCCGTCAAAGGGATTCAACTGCTCTGCCAGAATACCGGTCTGGGTAGCACGCTCGGTTACCCATACCAGGATCTCCTCTGGTTTTTGCAGGTCACGGGTGTTCTTTGCCTTATGGATATACCACTGAGCGACCCATAGGGTACAAATAAACCAGGGATTGCCTGGTATTATCTCAGGATCGTACTCAAATTCCTGGTGGTACTCATCTCCGTAAAACCGGGCAATGCCACCAATATCCGTCTTTACTGAGAGTTTCTCCTCAATAGCCTTCATTGTATTGACCACCCTTACATCATCCGGGGGTAGCACCTTGAACTGGGAAACAGCATACAGGCTGGCATCAACAGTATCATCCCACGGATCGATGCTGCGCAGGAACCGCCCCAGTTCTTCATCATACAGATGTATCTCGATCCCTGTTTTTATCTCATCGGCAGCCGTACTGTATTTCCCTGCAAGGTCAACATCCCCGTACAACCGTGCAAATCCGGCTGCACACTTCAGGCCCGCGTATACGGTCGAAGATGTATAGGTATGGACAGCTCTATGCTCTTCCCATAAGTTATAACTGGGTCTTGGAAGCCCGGTTGCAGGATCACGGTATCTTGTCATGAACTCGGCAGCCGGTTTTATCATGGAATTATAGAGCTGGTCGATCATTGCAATAGACCTGGTAGTTTTATAATGGTTCCACAGGGACACGATTATAAGGGCAGTACTGTCTTCCTGTATTGGAAGTTGTACATGTCCCTCAGGAGTGAGCCAGGGCATCCAGCCGCTTGCCAAGGTACCTGTAGGATTGTACTTCTGCAGGAAATATCCATGTTCACTGATAAGATCCTGACAGTAATGGAAAAACTTATGCACAATTCCGGAATAACATGCCATATCCATTGACATGGCAATGAACGCACTGTCCCTCGGCCACATATAACTGTATGAATCCATGTTGAACCGTTCAAGGATATCACTATCATTGGCAGCGATGATCGCCCCACCATTGTCGATCTGGGACCGCATGATCAGCAGGCTGTGTTTGAACAGGTCAGCCACCTTCACCGGAAGGTCAAAAAAGTCAAATTTCTCTTTATTCACCCATGAATGAAAATATTGCCCGCTTTCGGCTATCATTTGTTCGGGAGTTCTTTCAGTTACCAGTTCATTGAGCCGCTTGACATCATAAAATGTTTTTCCGGCAGCTATCCAGTAATACAGTGTTTTTGTCTCACCGGCCGCAAGATGCTGGGAGAACCTGACAAAACTGTTCACTGCCCCTACCTGTATAGAGTTCATATTAAGCTCTGCCGAGTGTATTAAACCAGATTCGTTATCTCCTTTTGGTCCTATTTCATACTGGTCAAAGTGTGGTGAGCCATTGATAAGGAAATAGCGGCAGCGCTGGTAATGTATTATAGACTCCAATGCAGGGTCATATACTCCTGTATCCCCTATAGGATTTTCATAAAGTGCAATGTCATGAGAGAAAAGGAGCTTCAGTTCGATATCCTCTGTGTCAGTGTTGGTTATTGTTATCCTGCGAATGAACACATTTTCGAAAGGATGCACGCATTCGTTAAACCTCAGATCAATATCAAGCCGGTCGTTGCGGAAGCAGGAGTCGGTTACTAGTGTATCTTTCTTATAACCAAGCCTGGAGACCCAGTCATCTCCTATAAGGGATACCAATCCCGGGTTTTTCCCTTCTACCACCACTCCTACCCGGCAGTGGTGGCCGTTAACGTGGTTCTCATCCCCTACATGAGGAAAGTACATATCCCGTATGCTTGCGTTCCAGTCAAGGTTCACCAGCAAGGACCCATTTCCGACTACAAGAGGTTTTGGCATTTTATCATAACCTTTAACGTATATTAGTGTTATATTGTATGTTATATTATGTGTTAATTATTGAGTGATAATTGTCAAGTGATTGAAATCAGGGGTTTTTCAATTGTATACAGTATATTACTTCATATACTTTAGTAACTGCGAGCGTTAGCGAGCAATTAATTGTGCAGGATTTTGCACAGGAAAATAAATAAATGGCAACAAGACAGCAAAAAACAAATGACATTAGTGTGGGTTTTCTCTCGTATGAATTCCCACCGAAAATTTATGGAGGGGTTGGGGTCCATGTAACCGAACTGACAAGACATCTTGCAGAGAGTATCCGGCAAGTGCATGTATTTACATCACATGTGGAAGGATTGGAGTGCGGGAAAGCAGGAAATGTGTTTGTACACCGGTCATCGAAACCTGTTCTGCCTGCATCGAACCATTCATATAATATGTTTGAAAGGAAATTGAGAAATTTCAATGTGCCCGGGATGATAGATAACCATCTTTCAAATAATAATAATAATAATAATACTAAAGTTGACCTGCTGCATTCACAAGAAGAATTGGTCCGGATGGCCGAAACAGTAGTAAAAAATGGCACACAACTGTCTCCGGTGATGACTCAGCATGATACCGACATCAGCAGGCCCAAACCAGATAAGCTGGGCGTTTTTATTAAACAGAATGTGGTTGATAAGGTGGACCGGTTCAATCCGGAATCAGGATATATGCAAAGAAAACTTAACCCGATCTTTGGAATTACACCACATGTCGAAGGATTATACGGCCAGAATGCAGGAAGTGTATATCTTCCCAATTCATCTAAATATTTAGTACCGGCATCGAACTATTCCAGTAGGGATTTTGAAAGGGTCATGACCAATTTCAATGTGGCAGGGATGGTAGAGGAACATCTTTCGAATGCAGAACTTGACCTGCTGCACTCGCATGGAGGATTAATCCAGATGGCTGCAACAGAAGCTAAAAATGACACCGGACTGCCACTGGTGATGACGGCTCACAGTACCGAGATAAACCGGCTCAAGCCATACAGGCTGAGTGTTGTTATGGAGCATAATGTGGTGGATAAGGTGGACAGGTTCATTGCAGTATCAAGATATATGAGAAGAGAACTAAACCAGACCTTTGGTATCAATTACAACAAGATCACTGTCATACCCAACGGCGTGGATACTGCAGTCTTCAAGCGACAGGATGCGGATGATATCCGCAGGAAATACCAGCTTGATAACAGGTTTGTCGTGCTGTTCATCGGCAGGGATGATCCGCAAAAGGGTGTGAAGTACCTGGTCAATGCCGTGAAGAAACTTGCAAGCCAGATACCTGAGATCATGCTTGTCATGGTCGGCCATCAGGATATTTGCAATGAAAAACACATCCTTTGCCTCCCTCGTGTTAGTAGGGGAGAACTCGTCAAGTTACATTCCCTTTCCGACGTGTTCGTGCTGCCAAGTGTATATGAGCCGTTCGGTATTGTCCTCCTGGAGGCCATGGCATGCGAGACACCGTGTGTTGGAATCCGGACTGGCGGGATGCCTGATATCATAGACCATAACAGGACAGGGCTTCTGGTTGAGCCGAGAAGTGATGAAGGTCTTTCAGAGGCGATCGCTAAGTTATACCACGACCCTGAAAAGCGCTGCAGAATGGGCAAAAAAGGAAGGGATAGAGTGATCTCAGACTTTAGCTGGAAGGATATCTCGGATAAGACCATTGAAGTATACCAGCAGGTGCTGCATTAGATCTGTTCGTTCCGGATTTTTCGAGGAAGGTCTGGTGAAATTGTAATATGGTTTTGGGATAATACGATCTACGGCATCCCTGGAAAGGTATTTCAATATTGGTCTATATATATTTCAGTAATAGTATCAATTATCGGAGTGAAAATTATGGAATATCTTGGCATAACAATCACAGCTAATTCCACTAGCAAGGAGATCGTACCGATTGCAAAGGCAATTCATGAATTGTTGGGACTTCCCATCACCATGCGAACGCTGAACAACCCTGGTGTGAGGATTGAAAAAGGTAAAGTACTGGACTATAAATATACCGGACCTACTCTGGAAAAGGCACTTGAGACCAACTCAACAATCAAATCCATCCCCAGGACAGGGGATTATTCCGGCATACCTGTAGCGGTGACCACCATTAAAAATGAAGACGGATATGGAATTGCTGCTATAGGAATTGTGGATGTGGTCGGTACTGTTGACCTGGGAGCAGCGTTTGGAGATTATCCTGAGATAGTCAACCAGGTAAGTGAAATCCTGAAATCCAGGGTCTCCACGCCTTAATGCAGCAGGCAGTCGATCTATGGTTCCCATCTGTCATCTACAGGGAATTGTTCATTTATCCACATTAAGACACGCCCGGCGTGTATGATATTATATTCCCTGGACAGCACTTTAACACCACTGAAAACTCCCTCTCCGTTCTTCATTACGATATTGAGGATATCCCTTCTAGTCTCTAACTTGTATTTCCTCAATATCCGCCCTATTGGGATGTCGGCACGTATCAGGTCAGCCTTCATGCCCCCCGGCATCAGGTCTATGGGGGCAAGTGAGCGGGCGAACACATATGGTTTCCCGGAAACCTCAAGTACGACCTCCCTGTGGTTCACAAGGTCGCCCGATCTGATGTCAAGCAGTTTTGCCTCTGCTTTTGTAGCCTCTCCCACTTCCTGGATACCGGTCACAACATCTACATGTTGCTTTGTCATGACTTCCAGCAGGTATGTAACCGAACCGTCCGTTCCTGCACATATTCGCAGGGTGGTTGGAATATCGAGGGTTGTAAGCTTGTCCAGGGGTCGGGGTTCCATTTTCACACCTGAATTATGGATAAATTATTTCCCGACGTCCTTTTTCGCTTTGCTGACCCGTTGTTTTGCAGTATAGCCTGTGGCATTATCCAGGAATTTCCTGAATCTCTTGTTTGTTTCCAGTATCTCCTTGTCAGGGACGTTTGGGTTGGGCGTTGTGTCCACGCACAGTTTCTTATCTACAATACTGGCCTCAATACGCAGAAGTGCGCCGTAACTGACGATGAGTTTCCCGTCCTCTTCGGTCACCGGAACCTGGAAACTGTCCTGCAATACTTCTTTTATACGTTCTATTTCAGGCTTGAATCCTCTCTTTAATTTGTATTCGTGAATTTATATCACCTTTATGTGTCTGTTAATTGCAGAATGATAAAATACTTTGCATTTTTTTCGTAAAATATAATCTATCAGATTATGGACACTTTCTTAAATGTCCATGGTTGTGGAGACTCCTGTTTTTCCAGGGTATATACGTATTGGTGGCAAATAAAGGTTTAATAATAAAACCTATATTATCGAAGTATATTAATCACAACATTTTTATACTAGATTTCACATATAATCAATTGTTGAACGATTAAGGTTATTTTCCTTTTACCCCCACCCCCTCTCTCCTTAATTTCGTTCAACATCCCCATTTTTGTTCATTTTTTTTAGATTGTGGCTGGATTGTATATCTTGAATATACGGCTTTTTTCCCTGGCATCGAAAGTTTAAATTACTATCCTTTATAATTAATAATCCGATATATCGTATCAACAAACGAGGTCTAGTATTTGCCAGAAAAGGATTACCTTACTATTGATGATTTAGATCTTTCGGGAAAAACAGTTCTCTGCAGGCTGGACCTGAATTCACCTATGAGCCCTGGAAATGAGATCCTGGATGATAAAAGGTTCAAGGGTTCGCTGTCTACACTTAAAGAACTGGATGATTCGAAATTGGTGCTTATGAGCCACCAGAGCAGGCCTGGTAAAATCGATTTTACTACGATGGAGCCCCATGCCCGGTGCCTCTCTGACCTGCTTGACAAAGATATTATCTATGTGGATGATATCTTCGGTTCTAATGCTGCTACCAGGATCGGCAAACTTGAGAACGGTGACATCCTGATGCTGGAGAATGTAAGATTCTTTTCAGAGGAAAACCTGAAACGTACTACAAAGGAACATGCCCGGTCCCATATGGTGAAGCGCCTGTATCCCCTGGCCGATTTTTACTTAAACGATGCTTTTGCGGTATCTCACCGCTCACACCTTTCCATAATGGGATTCACTGATGTGCTTCCCGGTATAGCGGGCAGGTTGATGGAAAAGGAGATAACATCGTTAAGCCGTAGTTGTGATATCGGTAGCGGAAAATGTATTTATGTGCTGGGTGGTGCAAAGGCAGATGATTCGTTGAAGGTTATTGAATATGTACTGTCAAATGGAAAGGCTGATAGTGTACTGCTAACCGGTGTAGTGGCTAATATTCTCCTGGCAGCTAAGGGTGTTGATATTGGCAAACCCAATATTGAATTTATTCAGTCACAGGGATATGGCGACCAGATAGAACTTGGCAGTAAGCTACTTGAAAAGTACAATGAAAGGATCGGTCTTCCTGTTGATGTTGCACTGGATAAAAAAGGGGAGAGGGTGGAAGAGTCGATCGATGTGCTGAATAAGAAACATCGTTATGATCTGCCTATCCTGGATATCGGGATGGAGACTATTATGAAATTCTCTAAGGAGATCATGAGTGCAGGAACAGTTATTATGAACGGTCCGGCCGGAGTGTTCGAAAGAGAGCCGTTCTCTCATGGGACAGTAGACCTTATCAAAGCTGCTGCCAAATCCGGGTTTAGTGTTATTGGCGGCGGGCATAGTGCAGCAGCAGTGGAACAACTTGGTGTGGAATCAAGGATAGATCATATCAGTACAGGTGGTGGTGCATGTATTGACTTTTTAGCTGGCGAAAAACTTCCCGGTATCGAGGCGTTGAAGGAGTCAGCGGTACGGTACAGAGCGAAATAGGCCCGGGTGTGGATATTTTGTGTCCATTAAGGCATCGTCAGTAAAAATATATTGTTATTAATCATCAAATAAACCTAAAATTTCATCATTAATTTTAGATAATGCTATAAGTGGACCGGAATCTGATAAAACAATCACTTCATGACCTTCTCTATATAGTTCTGATGACAATGTTTCTCTGACAACTTTTGATATGTCTTTTTCTCTTACTTTAAATATATTTATTAGATCTCTTGGGAAATCAACAGAAACTGTTTGCATAAATATTTCATCTATGGTTTTATGTGGTTATCCTGATTCTCATTTAATCTATCCATCACAATCCAAGCCATCAGCCGACCCCAAACGTCCCTGTATCACAAAAAGCCCCCATCACACTAAATACCCCACGACTGCTCGTGTGTGAGTCAACAGTGCGTGCGTGTGGGGTGTGGAGGCTCCGGCAGGGTGGCAGCCTGCCTTGTGGATTCGCGGGAGTTTGGAACAGCAGATGAACACGAGTAAACGCAGATATTACTGCTAAAATTTTATTTTATTTAGACCGTATAATTAAAATTAAAACCCATAATTGCCGTTATCTTTGTTCATCTTTGTTTATCTATGGTTAATTATAAAATTAAAATAATTTCAACCCGCTTACCTTTTGCACATGCACTGAGCATGGCTTGTAGGTGGTGTGTGCAGTCGATGTCCTTGGTTGTTCTTAGATACTGTTGGTTGTGGGCATGGCTGTTAAAATATAAAATTTATGAGATATTATATCACAAAGAACGTAAAGTTGATGCTGCGAACGCGTATAATGCGAATATCTTTCGAACGTACCGCAGTGTTGAAAATTCCAGTGTAAAAATACAGTGGAATTATTCAATTGAATACAAAGTATAAAATAATCCCAACAGCTTGAATTATTCTGAACAGTCACATCATATCCACTCATAATGTGCCATGACCTCAGGCTTAAAATCATACAGCATACTCCCTTCCGCATAACCAAAGAACAGGCAGCCTTCACACTCCTTCGTAATACTCCTGCGTTTTTCCCGTGAACTCTCCCACACATTCACCAATCCGTCCCTGATATGCCCCAGATGTTCCTGTTTCAACCGACAGTTCTCTATCCAGCCATCAGATGTGACATTAAGGATGATATCGCTGGCATGGCATCTGAAATCCATACTTCTGTCCCTTACCATTTTCAGGTATGTCAATGAATTAATGATAGGGTAACCTTCCTTCTTTAAACTGATGACCTGGTCCAGCACATTTTCATACTTTACATAATCACGTATTCCAATTACCTCCCAAACAGCAGGATCGATACCCCCTGATTCGTCCAATGGCTCAAAAGATATCCAGACTCCCAACTCCCTGGCCAGATGTACCAGTGGCACGACATCCTCAAGGTTTTGTCCTGATATGACACAGTTGATCAGGATAGGATTCCTGCGCCCATACTTTGCAGCCTCTATCCCGGCCATAAGGTCATCAAAATCCATGCCCCTGATATCCTTATAGCTATCTATCCCATCAACAGATACAGACAGGTAATCCACATCATCCAGTTCATGTGCCCGCTGCCTGAGCAGTTTCCCGTTGGTAATCATGGATGTAATTAATCCAAGGCTGCGTGCATAAGCCATTATACGGGGCAGGTCATCCCTGAGCAGAGGTTCCACTGTCCAGGCATTATAATACTTTATACCGAACTTCTTTGCCTCATCCAGCAGGGCCAGGATATCCCCGGTCTCCATCTCCTCTTTTTCTTCCTTCCAGTACTCGCAAAAATCACAGTGCATATTACACCTTGCATTGATGCCGTGGGACATTACAATGGGCCGTTTTTTAACACGCAACTGCCAGAGGGCCCTGGATGCAAGAATTGGTGAAAACGTTCTCATGTTAACCAGATCTGATTATAGTACTTATGGTAAGTCCTGGGTTATATCTATCACGATTTAATCCCTGTGCAATCCAGTCCCGGGTCCTGCCAGTATTCTGACCTGAGAATTTATAATCAATCATATTATATGTTAGCATATGCCTGCAGCACTAGAACCACTTGTGGATGAACCAGGTCTGGTTGTTGAGAATAACATCCGGGTACTGGTTGTGGCAGATATCCATCTGGGTATAGAGTGGGACCTGGGCAATAGCGGCATAGTAATTCCAAGCCAGTCCGGCCAGGCGCTCGCAAAGATAATGGAATATATAGACGCAGCAGCGCCTGAGCGGGTCGTGCTGCTGGGGGATGTGAAACATAATATACCCCGAATATCCTGGCAGGAAAGGGAGGAAGTGCCCCATTTCCTTGAAAGCATCGCAAAAAAGATATCGGTCGAGATAGTTCCTGGCAACCATGATGGAGACATGGAATTCCTGGTGCGGCGCATTTTGCCCGGACTTGAAGTTACACTACAACCTGCCAGGGGTTTTGTGCTTGATGGTGTTGGGTACTTCCACGGCCACACCTGGCCCGACCCTGTTTTGCTCTCATGCGACCATATCGTAATGGCCCATAACCACCCCACTATCAGGTTTACTGATCCACTTGGTTCCAGCAGTGCCGAACCTGCCTGGATACGCACCCGGATGAACCGCAAGGTACTGGAAGCACATTTCAAGTCAAAAGCAGGAGACCTGCCATGGTCTGACCCTGAAGTGGTGATCATGCCAGCCTTCTGCCAGCTCTGCGGCGGCGTGGCATTCAATGAATCGCTACATGACGACCTGCTGGGTCCTGTGTTTACCTCAGGGGCAGTGGAACTGGACGGGGCGCAGGCATACTTGCTGGACGGCACCAGACTAGGGAAGCTAAGTGACCTGCGAAGACTGGGTATTACGAAAAAAAGACCTGATACACGGAGTAAGAGGAGTAAAAGAAGTAAATGAAGCATAAATAGTAAATAATAGGTACCCACTTAAAAATCCAGGGTTTTGAGGGATACAATAATCCAAGTGTAATCAAGTACGATCAGATAATTTTTAGTGGGTGTAGCCTATGAAACCCATAATGTAAGGTTATAAAAAATATGCCGCAATATCAATCGCATAACATCCGATGCACTGAAAGAGCACGGTAGAGTGCAGTTATTATGTATTATCTGTTTGATGGGCTGTAATATGGTACAAGGGAATGGGTGGGGTTAGTAATTTGATTGAACAATTTGTTGCTAAAGTCATTTTTAACAATGTACTGTAGTTTATGTGTTTTGAATTTGTTTCTCAAATTCGGAGAGGTTGTTACTTGAGAGTGCTAAATCTATAAGCTTATGTAATTGTGACTCATTTTTAGCATGATAAATAATATCAGCCAGACCGGGAGAAATATTACCAAATCTTTTAGACAATATTTGAATGATACTTTCTTCCATACCTTCTTTCATTCCTTCTTTTCTTCCTTTTTCTTTACCTTTGTTAAGAATATCTTGATATATTACTGATTCTTCCATATTCTCCACCTTCATTAGACTTTTAATCAATTCTTTAGGATAGCGTAATCCTGCTAATATGCCAGTACAAACATATATATCAGCTTTTAATACTTCATCTTCAATGCCTATTTTCCGTACCAGATTAAAGCACTCTGTTAAATATTTTACATCATCGATTGCTTTGATCTTTGCCAATGGTAGTATTGGAAACAAACCATATAAATTATTATCGATGATCCTGTTTTGATCCATTTCCCAGATTTTTAATATTTCATATTTGAAGAAAAGAATATCTTTATCATAGATTGAATTTACAAATGTGTCCACAATATTAAGACCGGAATTATCAGGGTTAAGGTATATCACTAACGGATAAATTGGGAGTTTATACATATCATATATCCTGGCAAAATAGGATAACATACGATGTGGCATATTTACATCATG